>NZ_MWQY01000004.1 GCF_002087085.1 Marispirochaeta aestuarii
ATAACATCCAATTGAGCTGTGTGGCGTTAAGCTGGCATGTGTTTGTGCTGCAACTCTTATACATTCTACTACGATTTCTACCCGGAATCACATGAAATATTCAGTCACCTGGTTTACCTACTGCACAAACCATGACAGTAGCCACATCTGCTCCAATTGCTGGTTATGTTCTACATCACATCCTATAATTTTTTCCATTCAGCAAACTTTTCCCGTGGATCATTGCTTAGCGCATAAACTTTTACACCTTTAAACTGTTTTAATTGGTGATGATCTAATGGGATATCTGAAAAATAGTTTAAATAAAGATCCAGCATGTTATTTTCTTTAAGTATACCTACTGCACTTATGTAAGTTCCATGGTTTTCTGTGAGTCGTCTATCAGAACCAAATCGTTTTATTATGTTCCCAGTTTTATCAAGAGTTCGGTGTTCGATACCATACATTCCTGTTTTTATTTCATATTCGCTTAGAATACTAACTTGAGAGGAACGATTATCGTGGATGATGATAATTGATGGATATTTATTTGCACAATATTTCCTTAACTGAACGCTGCCTTCCTTTATCTTTTGACGAATTCTATTCCCAGGTTTTGAATTCCCCCAGACTGCAAAGTCATTTTCAGATAATTCATTTATTGCACTTTTCTCATCTGGATTTGTCTCTAGATCTTTTATCTCAATGTATATCAAATTATCATTCAAATATATTAAAAAGTCAGGAGACTTATCTTTTCCTTCAACTATTCTTTCATATCGAATATTTAAAATCGAGCATAAGTTAATGAATTCATACTCTCCATTAGTCATTTTCTTTTTAATTTCTCTAATCTTTCAATTAATTGATTTGGTTTTTTACCTGGTGAATGTCTTTGCTTTGAAAATCTTTCTAGAATCTCAATTTCTTTGTCGATCATTTTTTGCTTCTTAAATACCGTTGCTAATTTTTCATAATACCAAGGTGCCACACCAAATTTCTCTATTTTATCTTCAGATTCAGTTGCTTCAACTAAATTCCATAGTAGCTTCTCCGCATCGTCAAGTCTATTTTCAGCGATCATTTGTTTTACATCATCTGCATATTCAGTGTAATGTTTCCCTTTAAAAATACCCGGCTTTTTCATTTAACCATCCTATAATTCATAATTTTAATCAAATTTATTTTGTATGAACATAACATCCAATTGAGCTGTGTGGCGTTAAGCTGGCATGTGTTTGTGCTGCAACTCTTATACATTCTACTACGATTTCTACCCGGAATAACCTGAAATATTCAGTCACCTGGTTTACCTACTGCTCAAACCATGACAGTAGCCACATCTGCTCCAATTGCTGGTTATATTGCCCTCTCTTCCTTCAGCAGCCTGAACGACTTAATGATCTCATCCTTCTCAAATAGCTGATTTGTAATGTATTTATGAAGCACCGTTGTAATAAGCGTTTGGTACGGTAACCCTTCCTGTTCTGCCTTCTCTTTTAGTTTTTCTAAATCATAATTTGAAATTCTTAGGCTTATCGCCTTATTTTTCTTGGCTCCAGCTATTATGGATTCGACCTTCTTTCTCTTTTCACCTGTGACGGATCGATAGGTGTCAATTTCATTTTCTATTTTCTTCTCTTCAGCAGTAAGGTTATATCTTCGTTTCATATCATTTCCTTCGATATTTCTTGTGGTATTTTCGACTCTGATAGGCAGTCTTCAATACGATATTATCATCCTCATCTATTATGAATGGGACAATCCACGTATAGTCTTGTATTTCCATCACAAAATACATCTGCCCCTCACGTACTGGATTCTCAATAATATCCATGTACATTCCATCCATAATCATCTGACTTATTTCATCAAAAGAGATATTTCTCTCTAAAATGAGTTTTTCATTTTTTTCTTTATCCCAGATGATGGAATTCATATCTAATAATACTTTATCGTATATACATTGTCAACCTTATTCAAACACACATGCAACGTCTTTATACATCGAAAACAGCTATGCAGGTGCTTTTTAATACTCAGAATCATACAGCGTCTTTACACCATTTTTACCTGGTTGAAGGTGTTAAATTCTTATTCTTCTTTTCAATATGCATTTTTTTAAGATGTATCGTTTCAAGTTATCACATCTGTGATTCATCAACACCGTTAACCGGCCTTCTTCAATTCTTCTTTTTATTTCTCTAAGTGTAAGCATTGTTCCTGTGCATTTGTCTTTGATGTCCCTAACTTCTTCCCTGGGTCAATATAACACCCAGTTGAGCTGCAAACCGTTAAGCTGGCGCAGTTTGTGCCTCAATCGTAAACAGTATAACTCCACTTATAATCAAGAACAATCGAAAACTATTGTTCCCCATTTTCACGAGCCTGCACAAACTGTGACAGTAGGTTTGTCTGCTCCAACTGCAGGTTATACTGCGCTGATCCCCCAGGCAGAAGAACCATTTTTCGAACCATGAGGAGAATTTCCATCGAACACCGAAAAATAGTCTCAAAGGAAAAGTGCGTTTGGCCGTAGCGTGGCCATTAATTGCGTTGGGTTGCGTGCAGGCCTTTGCGTGGCTGCGTGGCCAGGCGTTGGCCAGCGATAGGCCTTAGTGTAATCTCGATAAACTTTCGTTATCGAATTCCCTCTTCCTTTCCTTCTTCGAAGTCCCCAAAAAAGTGTCTGTATAACATATTCTACCCACTACTTTTGTCCTATTTTAACCTCTTATCATCTGAATGCGCAATTATTTTACAAAAACGGCGTTCAAAGTAAAAGCATTCAACATTAGCTATGGTTTTAAACAATAGAAACTATTGTTCTCCGGAGGTCAATATCAATGGACCAGGAAGTGTACGGTCGATACATTAATTATCTCCAGAAATATCATAAGATAAAAGAGAATCACCTTTCCTGGTACCTCCATTGGGTAAAGAAATATATCAACTATTGGAATAACGATAAGAACTACCTCAAGGACGACTCAATCCGGAGATATTTTCAATTCCTTGCAGACCGGTATGAACCATGGCAGGTAGAGCAGGCTGCCGCGGCGATTCGTCTTTTTGTTCATTACATGAACAAAATGGAAAATAGCGCAAAACTACAGAAACCGGGGAATTGGCCGGAGGTTCTGGATAAGATGAAGTCTGAGCTCAGGGTGCAGAGCAAGTCGTATAGAACAGAGAAAACCTACCTCTACTGGGTCCGCGATTTTTCCCGATGGCGCAACCCTAAAAACCCGGATCAACTTGGATCTGACGATGTCCGCGCTTACCTCACCCATCTTTCAATCAACCGTAACATATCCTTTGCAACTCAGAAACAGGCTTTTATCGCTTTACTGTTTTTATTCCGTCATGTTTTAAATATAGAGATAAATGGCCTCGAATCAGTGGTCCGAGCCAGAGTAAATAGAAAACTCCCTGTCGTTCTTTCTCCATCCGAGATATCAGGGATCTTACAATATGTGCCTGAAGAATACCGTCTGATGTGCCGCATTATCTATGGGGGCGGACTTCGACTTTCAGAATGTCTGGAATTAAGAGTAAAAGATGTCGATATCGACGGCGGATCAATCATTATCCGTTCTGGTAAAGGTAATAAAGATCGCCTGACCTTACTCTCACGGTCGGTGATTCCGGATTTACAGAAGCACATTGTAAAAGTCAGACAGTTATACGAGTCTGATCGCCTTGAAAAATTGCCAGGTGTACCTCTGCCTTTTGCATTGCAAAAGAAGTACCCTCAGGCATCTACGGAATGGAACTGGTTCTGGATCTTCCCTTCCCCCCGGTTTTCGGTGTGTCCGCGGACCAATCAGCCAGGCAGGTTCCATGTGTTTCCATCAACTCTGCAGCACGCCTTTCATGAAGCGCTGAGAAAATCCGGAATCCCAAAGAAAGCAGGCATCCATACCCTGCGACATAGTTTTGCGACACACCTGATAGAGGCAGGTTATGATATAAGAACAGTACAGGAACTGCTCGGCCATTCGAACCTAAGTACAACAATGATCTATACCCACGTAGCCACAAAGAATAAGCTCAGTGTAATCAGTCCCATGGACAAAATGGACATCTGACCTTTGAATAGAAGAATCACCCTTGACCTATTGGAGCCTCAGGGAAAAGCTCGCCAGAACTTTAATCTTTCAGCTATCCTGCTCAATATAAAAGCATTGTTCCCCATTTATTGACCAGAACAATGCGGGGCTATTGTTCTGCCATTCCGTTTACACGTACTCGGCCAGCGGCAGGGAAACAAAGAAAACTGTTTCTCCCGGTTTTGACTCTACCCAGATTTTCCCCTGGGATGATTCTATGATCCTCCTGCAGATATCGAGGCCAAGGCCCATTCCCTGCATAGTGTTTTTGGTAGTAAAGAAGGGTTCAAATATCCGATCCTGGATTTCAGGAGGTATTCCGGGGCCGTTGTCTTTAACCGAGATAATCCCCCGGCCGTCCTGCTCCTGTGTCGTGATTACGATTTCGCCGGAACCATTCAACACCTGAACAGCATTTCGTATCAGGTTCATCCAGACATTGGATAAGGTATCCGCCCTGGCTTGAACAAGCAGTCCGGAGAACTCTGTTTTGACGCTGATTCCGTGTTTCAGCAGGTTATGCATAAGGGTCAGCACCTTTTTTATATCCGTTTCCACATCGATTATCTTTGTTGTATCGAAAACAGTTGTTGTAAGGTATGACCGGAGCGCTTCGATAACATTCGACGCTTTTGCAGAAGATTCTGTAATAACCTCGATCATCCGTCTGATTATTACCGTATCCGAAACCTCCGCCAGGATTTCCCGATTCCTGTTTATTGCAAGGTACGGTAAAAGATCATCGAGTTTGTTCAACAGCCCCATATCAGCAAGGCATGCGGTAACTTCAGGACTGTTTGGAATGTTCTGCTGTTCCAGCAGAGCCTCGATTTCTTTCGTCTCCCGCCGGGAGGGAAGATAAATATCCAGCGTTTTATTGCTTTCTAAACCCAGAACAACAGTTTTCGTGTATAAGTTCTGTTCCTGATCGGACAGGGAAGAGAAAAAGGCCGGCTGTTCAGGGAGCTTTTTGTCAAATGAATTGACCATCGATGAGACGGCGGATTGTATCGCTCCCAGCGGTGTGTTCAGTTCATGGGCTATACCGGCGGAAAGCTGTCCCAGAGCGGAAAGTTTCCCGGATTCAATGAGCCGTTCCTGCATGCGCCGTAATTCAACGAGAGAGTCTTCCAGTTCCGCCGTCCGCTCGGCAACCCGTTGTTCAAGGGATACATTTATCTCCACCAGTTCGGCATTTTTTCCCTGGATTCTTCTGGTCATTTCATTCAGCAGGTTTATTATTGCATCTATATCTTCGTAATCCGTCTCGGGGATCGTATACGCATAGTTTCCGGCTCCGATTTCGCTGATTCCCTCGGATAATGCTGAAAAGACCCTTTGTGTCCGCTTTTGAATAAGCACCCGTGTGGCGATTAAATACACTGTCAAAATCGCGATTACCGCAACAACCATGGCAAACAGAAAACGCTTGATTGTTAACAGCAGCTCGTTATCACTGAACTGCAGTTCTATTGTTCCGAGAAAAAAATCGTTATAGTTGACTTCTCTGATCCGCGGCTTGATCCATCGGGACTGGACTGGGGCCGGCTTGTTTACAACAATTCCTGTTGCAGAGGTATCAATAACGATACCGGAGATCCGACCGGAAGAAAGCAGTGCATCGGCAATCCTGCTAATCTGGCTGTCGTCCACATTATACAGGGGTTCGGTCAGGATATAGACTGTTTCGTCCGCTGCATTTTCTGCTTTGTTATTCAAATCGAGGATAATAAAGACGGATATGGCAAAAATAGAAACAATCTGAACAATAAATATGGTACCTATTGATATGACAAGAGAAAGAACCTGGGTTCCTTCTATAAGCCTTTTCGCCGGGTTTTTACCAGCCATTTTCTATTGATTCCCTTCAGCGACAAAAGACCTGACCATTTTTTCAAAAATCCCCTGTTCCAGGCCTTTCGCATTCACATTGTCGTAGCGGTTACGAAGATCCCTTCCTTTTTCGGTGTTCCGGAATACTGTATACACATGTACCGCTTCCGTCGGCAAAGGTATTACCTTTACCCGCTCCCTGTATCCCTTCTGATTCAGATAATAGATCATGGATATATAGTTAATATCGAGAACACCGTCCAGTCTCCCCGCCCAGAGTTTATTCAGATTGATCTGCCGGTAATCCTGATGCTGAACCAGTTCCAGCTTTATCCTTTCGTCAATGAACATGGGAGGTATATACGCAGCGTCCAGGAACCCTATTGTCATACCGAAAAGATCCGCCGGCTTGGTTATCGAAGAAACAGGACTGTCCGGTCGGACTATCAGACAACTGTCTATCTTTGCAAGTATCGTTTCCGGAAACAGAAATTTTTCTTCCCGTTCAGGAATCTTTGTCATATTTGGGATAATGTCGATCTCTCCCGATTCAAGAAGCGCAAGAGCCCTGACAATCGGGAATACCCCCAAAACATCAAGCTCAACCCCCATACGCGGGGCGATATATTGTCGCCAGTATTCCACCGCGATTCCGGTAACGCCTCCTGAATCGTCGTACATCATGAAAGGTTCAAGTCGAAAAACAGCCATTTTTACCGTTTCCGCATAAAGATCATCGGAAAAAACAGCGAAGCAGAGAAAAATAGCGGCCATTATAAGAGATATCTTTTGTATAACCATCACCGCCCGCCCTGACAGGCTTGATGCTGCAGAAACAGCCTGAGTCACAGGTATAAGTCTAGTCAAATTATCCTGAAAATCAAGAATCGCAACAGATGTTTTATTGGCCGGGTCAGAGACACGTGGAACAAGTGGAACGGACGGTATGTATCAGTTCTTCAGCCCGCCACGGCTTCTTGAGTACTGCGGCTACCGATGAGATGCTGCTGACCCGTTCAATTGCCGCTTTATCCGCCTGTCCGGTTATCATTATTACCTTTATTTCCGGATACGTCTGTTTGACAATCTCGATGAACTCGTCTCCCTTCATTCCTGGCATAAGCCAGTCGGAGATTATCAGAATGACATGGATCCCGTCTTTACTCAGTTCATCGAGAATACGCAGGGCATCTTCGGCGCTCTTTGCCCGTTCATAGATAAACTGGTTCCCCAGGTTTCTTTTCAGCTCCTGCTGCAGCGCAAGCAGGATAATCGCTTCATCATCGACGCATAAGATCGCTTTATCAGAAATGGATTGAGCGGACTCGGACATGCATTTCCCCTTGGTTATCCTTACTGATAATCTTATGGTCTTCAAGAGAGATTATCAATATAAAATGATAAGGGCATATCCGGGAAAAAACAAGACTGACAACAGATCCCCTGCATCCGCTTTTTCACGAATCCGCATGCCATCGATTCCGTTAAAGCAGGAAAATACCCTTGCTATCGACGCCCCTGTATCTATACTTGGTAGTATGAGAGGACGGTTTTTTCGTCTCGAAGTAATCCTCTGTCTGCTTATACTGATCCCCGGTACGGCAATGTCTCAGGCAGTACACTATGTGTTTCAGGAATATAAACCCGCCAACTACCTGGATGAGTCGGGACAGCCCGCCGGTTTTTTCGTTGATATTATCCGTGAAGCAGTAGAAAATCGCCTTGGTCTGGATCTGCGAATAAGCGTCTTTCCCTGGGTGCGCTGCCAGGCTTTAGTCAGACAGGGCGAAGCGGACCTTATGACTACCATCCCGACTCCGGGCCGTTTGGAATACGCCGACCTCGTGAACGTACCGATCTGGATCAAGCAATATCGATTATATACCTACCGGGATCACCCTCGCATTCCCGAGATGCATGGTATCCGCAGCCTTGAGGAAATACGCAAGGTCCGGTTTACAGTGATCTCCTACATCGGCAACAACTGGGCAAAGACAAACCTGGAGGATATTGGCGTCCCGGTTCTGAATGCCACCTCTGTTGAAGGTATGTATCGAATGCTGATTGCCCGCCGTGGAGACATCATCGTTGACGATCCGATTCTGGTTAGAGACAATCTGAATTCTGCCGGATTGGAAAACAGGATAGTCCTTACCGAGGGCCTCGTGGAAAGTTCCGCATTCTATCCCATGATCAGCAAACAGTCCGATCTTTCCGCCAGGACCGATGAGTTTGCCGCTGCTGTGCAGGCGATGTGGGATGATGGCAGTATTGCATCTATTATGGAGCGTTATCAGTGATGCAATGTTCTATTACAGCTGCCTGTACTCCTTATGCGTAAGGACTATGCCTTTAATTCCCGGTACCTGAAGCAATCGGTGGTATGGGAGTTTATCAGGCCGATGGCCTGAATATAGGCATAAATTATTGTCGGTCCCACAAAACTCATTCCCCGCTTTTTGAGGTCTCTTGAGATCCTCTCTGACAATTCGTCTTTGGTCGGAATCTCATCTAAGACGGCGAAGTGTCTGTCTATCGGATTTCCATCCACAAATTTCCAGATAAAGGTATCGAAGCTGCCGTACTGGTGCTGGATTTCACGAAAAACCCGGGCATTCTTTACGGCGGATTGAATCTTCAATCTGTTCCGAACTATCCCATTATCCTGAAGCAGTTCCCGGATTTTCTCTTCAGAAAAAGCTGCGACTTTGACGGGATCGAACTTTTCAAAAGCCTCGCGGTAGTTCCTGCGCTTTTTCAGTATGGTGTCCCAGGACAGTCCGGCCTGCGCCCCCTCAAGGATCAACATTTCGAACAGTCTGATATCATCGTGAACCGGCACCCCCCATTCAGTGTCATGATACTCCCTCATCAGGCTGTTCTCCGGGTTAACCCATGCACAGTGCTTTTTCATTTCCGGTTCCCCTTTTTACAGGCAGGTTGATTATGCTTCAATATAAAACTATTGTTCCATGATTATTATCCATGAACAACCGTTTTGCATTGTTTTGCCCCCTTTTCACCACTTTTATGCGTACAGTTATCCGGTTCCGGAGCTTTTCCCAACTCCCCGGGGTATCCGGCAGGAGGGGACTGCAAAAATTACTCATCCCTCTGGAGAAATCCGTCAAATCAGTGTTTAAAAACCCTTTCTCTGCGGTTATACTTTTTCTTACAATATGAAAAAGAACCTGATTTTGCTTCCTGTCCTGTTGAGTATTGTAGCCCTGTTTCTCGAACAGCAGGTCACCATGACGGTCTTCTGGCTTGTCATAATAAACGCCCTGGATATTACGGTCCTGATTATCCTTGTAACAGAGGTTGTAACTGCCTTTAAGGCTGCGCCGTACAAATATATCTATATACGGCAGAATATATTCGCCCTGATCTTTACTGCCACCTTCGTGCTTCTCTTTGCCTACTCAAAGGTGCAGACCTTCCAGGTTCATTTTTCCCCCGAGAAGGTGGATCCCTCCCTTACTGCCGCGGTTCTGAAGAATACCTTCCTGGTGCTCAAAGTCCTGACCAGGTTTCGAAAGCTCAATACCCTCCTTGAATCCATCAGTCTCAAGCCTGCCCAGACTATGGTGCTCAGTTTTCTGCTGGTAATCCTGGTCGGCGCCCTCGTCCTGATGGTTCCCTTTACCTCGTCATCGCACAAGGGACTGCCGTTTCTGGATGCTCTGTTCACCTCCACCTCGGCGGTGTGCGTTACCGGGCTTATCGTCGTCGATACCGCCACCGCCTACTCCATCTGGGGACACATAAGCATCATGCTTCTCATCCAGATTGGAGGCCTCGGTATCATGCTTCTCTCCTATTTTTCTATCTTCGTCCTGCGCCGGGGGATAAGCCGGCAGGACAAGCTCATTGCCGCCTACATGCTGAGCCAGGACGATCTGCGCTCAATAAAGAAAACTGTAGTCGCCATCATCGGCGCAACCTTCCTTTTTGAAGCCCTGGGTACGCTGTTGTTGTATCTCTCGACCCCCTCCTTTACCGGCCCCTGGGGCGGACGTCTTTTTGCCTCCCTCTTTCACGCGGTATCCGCCTTCTGTAACGCCGGATTCGCCCTTTTCACCGACAGCCTGGAGGGCTTTAACGGAAACCTGCTGTTGAACGCCACCATAGCGCTGCTTATTATTACCGGAGGATTGAGTTTCGGCGTCCACATGAATCTGCTGGACCTTTTCAAGCGTGACGGACGCTCCGCTTCACGGGTTCGACGGCTCTCGGTTAATTCCAGGGTGGTCCTGATCATTTCGTCGGTCCTGATAGTTACCGGAACCCTGATCTTCTACGCCCTGGAGCATGGCGGGGTACTCAGGGAGCTCGGGACGGGGAAACAGTACCTGGCCGCCTTTTTCCAGTCCGTAACCCTGCGCACCGCCGGATTCAACACGGTTCCCCTGGGTGCACTCGGCAGTGCCACCTATCTTTTCATGTGCCTCTTCATGTTCATCGGTGGTGCGGCAGGCAGTACCGCCGGGGGAATCAAGGTTAACAATCTCGCTGCCATGGGGGCCTACTTCCGTTCTCTGCTGAGGGAAACAAAGGAGGTCACCCTTTTTCGCTCCTCCCTGGGCAGCGATATCATTCTCAAGTCCTTTACCATCGCCACCTTCGGTCTTGTTACCGTATTTCTGGGAACTTTTATCCTGATGCTGACAGAGGATGCCCCGGCGATAAAAATACTCTTCGAGGCAGTCTCCGCTTTCGGCACTGTCGGGCTCTCTGCGGGGATTACCGGGGATCTTTCCCCGATGGGAAAAAGTGTTATTATCATCATGATGTTTCTGGGCAGAATAGGGCCCCTGACCTTCATTGCCGCCGCCGGTTCACGTCAGGGACAAAGGGAGATACACTATCCCGGGGCGAATCTTTCGATTGGATAAACTGGAGCAGGAAATGGCAAAAGATACAGGAAAAAACTATCTGGTTGTGGGACTCGGAAGCTTCGGCAGCCGCCTCTGCGAAGTTCTCGAAGAGAAGGGCGGTACGGTTATTGCAGTAGACGCCGACGAACTCCTGATAGAACGGATAAAAAACAGCGTGACCCAGGCAGTCCACCTCGATTCCACCGACGAAAGCCGCATGAGCGAACTGGACCTGGAGGACGTGGATGTCGGAATCGTCGCCATCGGAAACAGCTTTGAAGCGAGTATCCTGACTACGGCCATCATGAAACGCCTCGGTGTTCCCTACATCATTGCCCGCTCTCTGACGGAACTGCATCACCAGGTGCTTCTCCAGGTCGGAGCAGACGAAATAGTCAATGTTGAAATCGACGAGGGAACACGACTGGCCAACCGCCTTATCGCTCCGGATATCCTGGACAGGATTCCCCTCTCCGGGGAGATCAGCGTGGCGGAGGTCAGAGTACCGAAGGGCTTCGTGGAGAAACAGCTGATAGAACTCGATCTTAGAAAACGCCTCCAGATCAATGTCATCGCCATCCGGCGATACAGCTACGGCGTGGACGAAATTGGCAATCCCACCAGAAGCGAAAGCCTCATTTTTCCCGGAGGGGAGGAGGTCCTTCAGGAGGAGGATATCCTGCTTATCGTGGGACGAAACGAAAACATCTCCTCCTTCAATGAGCTGCAGGAATAAGCATGGATATCAAGAGTAACCGCTGGATTGTTCTGCTGCTGATTCTCGGCGCCCTGGGTATCCTTGCGGTGGGAGTATCGGCATATCTGTTGTTGACCGGCGCCTCGCCCGGGGCTTCCGGGGATCCGGTTTTTATAGCCCAGCGTATACTGTTTATCTCGATTGTGGTCTTTCTTGTCTTCCTTACGGCCTGGAGCATCACCGTTTTTCGCGGCATTTCCATCGAAAAACGCCTGGACCGTCTGATCAACAAGAGCAGATACCGCCGCCTGGACAGAAAGGCTGATTTCGCAGGATTCGGTTCTCTTGGCCCGCGATTACAGGATCTCTACAGGAGTCTTACCGACGCTAACGGAAAACTCAGCCGCAAGATAGCAGCCCAGGGGACCCTCCTGGATATTATAATCTCCAACTCGCCGTCCCTGATGCTGGTAACGGACAGCACCGGCAACGTCGTTTTCGTAAGCCGGGCCCTGCTGGAAACCCTTGAGAGGGATAAGCAGGATGTAATTAAAAAACCGGTGTCCTCAGTCTGGGAGGAGCTCAGTTTCAGCGATCTGCGAATCTCCATGGAGGAGACCTTCTCTCATGTCAACCTTAAAGTGGAGAAATACCCCCTTACGGCATATCCGGTAGTCGGCAGCGACGGCTTGATATCCTACGTGGTATTCAACGCCGAAAAGCGGCCCTTCATGTATAGTCAGAAGGTCCAGGAAACCAGGCAGAAGGAGGTATCCCTGCAGTCCCGCCTGATGGGACTCCTCCGTCGTGGTAAAGGAGGAGCAAAATGAAGCGTTTCATCAATCTGTTTTCCCGCAGAATAGGCACCGTCCCGGGGACAATCATCGATGTACCCTCCAATGGCAGCCGGCCGGTGGAAATGGGGCTATTCCGTTACAATGCCGATTCCGTTGAGCAGCGACAGCTGGCTGCCGATGACTCCCTCGAGAACCTTGCACAGGAAAACCAGATACTCTGGCTGGACATACCGGGGGTTCACGACTCGGTCCTGCTGAAGAAGGTCGCCCGCCGTTTCGATATTCACCCCATTGCCGCGGAGAACATCCAGCATACCGGACAGCGTCCCAAGGCTGATGAATACGAGGATCAGCTCTTCCTGCTCCTTCACATGCTCACCTGGAACGGGGAAGAAAAAACCGTTGAAACCGAGCAGGTCAGCATCATAGCCGGCAAGGGCTATGTCATCTCCTTTCAGGAACATCCCGGGGACGTCTTTGATCCGGTCCGGCGACGCATCTCGGAAGGTCTGGGTCGGGTACGCCGAATGGGAGCAGACTACCTGAGCTACTCCCTGGCGGACGCGGTTGTGGACAACTACTTCCTGGTTATGGAGGACCTGCAGGAGGAGTTTGAAGAGCTTGAAGAACAGGTCCTTTTCGAAGACGGACCGGACCCTTCAGCCAAGGTACACTCCCTCACCAGGGAGCTGCTCTCCCTGCGCAGGGCAGTCTGGCCCATGAGGGAGGCAGCCTCGGCCCTGATGCGGGGACAGATCCCCGCGATATCCGAGGAGGTCCAGATCTTCTTTCGGGATCTTTACGATCATATTGTCCAGATTATCGACTGGATCGAGCTGATGCGGGACAGCCTGAAGGGTCTTATGGACTCCTACCAGAGCAGGGTCGGAAACTCCACGAATGCCATCATGAGGGTCCTGACCATTGTGGCGACCATTTTCATCCCCCTGACCTTCATTGTCGGTATCTACGGGATGAACTTCCAGAGGATGCCGGAACTCTCCTGGCCCCTGGGCTATCCCATGGTCATGGCCCTTATGGCCCTGGTTGCCCTGGGAATGCTTTTCTACTTCAAGAAAAAGAAATGGCTCTGACGGAACATCCCGGCGGCTATACCCTCAAGGGCCTTGTCATGCCCATTTACGCTCCCGCCTTTCTCTCCTACCTCGCCCAGGGACTGACGACCTCCTTCGTCGTGCTTTATGCCCTTCAGCTCGGAGCCGGTCCCGGGGCCGCCGGGGTAATCGCGGCCCTCCAGCACCTGGGAACTCTCTTTTTTGATATACCCGCCGGTCGATTTACCGAACGCTTCAACCTGAAACGGGTGTACATGTTCAGTACACTGTTCCTGGGGATTTTTCTTTTCCTGATCTGGTTCCTCGACTCCCTTCCCTTTCTGATTATGCTGCTCATCGGTTTCGGTGCGGCACGGACTTCCTGGTCCATAAGCCAGGTCACCGTGGTTCGCCGGCTCGTGGACCCCGGTCTGCGGGGACGGGCACTGGCAAATATGGGAGGACTGGTACGGGCAGGATCCTTTCTCGGACCGGTCATGGGGGGGTATATTGCGGATATTCTCAGCCTGGGAGCCCTCTTTCTGAGCGCCGCTCTATGTACCTTCATCTCCACAGCACTCATACTGCTTAGAACCCCGGAAACGGAAGAAGAAAACGGAGCCCCCCCCGTCTTCCGCAGAATCCCGGAAACTTTCCGCAGATACAGCAGAATACTCCTGAGCGCCGGTACCGGGGTTGTCATACTGGGAGTTCTCAGATCCGCCCGCCCGGTCCTGCTGCCCCTCTACGGCGAAAGTCTGGGACTCAGCCTGGGGCAGATAGGCCTGGTCATGGGATTGAGCGGTCTGGCGGATTCCCTGCTGTTCTACCCCGCCGGTATTATCTACGATCGCTGCGGCATCAAGCGCGGAGGGGTTCTCTGTCTGGGACTCTTTTCTCTGGGCCTGATTCTGCTGCCCCTTTCCGGCGGTTTTTTCAGTTTTGCCCTGGTTTCGGTTTTCATCGGTATCGGTAACGGATTCGGCTCAGGTATCAACATGGCCATGAGCGCCATACTCGCCCCCGACGGGGAAGTCGGCGAGTTCATGGGTATCTGGCGCCTCTTTACCGATGCTGGTGTGTTCTCCGGCCCCCTGGCCGTGGGGCTCATAACGGCAGCTCTCAGTCTTGCCGCCGCCCCCTTGGCCCTGGGGGCTCTGGGACTGGCCGGAGCCCTCTATTTTCAGTACTCTGTACACGAAAGCAATGAAAAGCCTTGAAGATTATGGTCCCGACACATCACCCTACGAGCTCTTCGAGCACCTCTATAACAGGGTAATCAGCCGTTCCATCAGGAGCTTCTCAAAACTCATGGAATATGTCAGCGCCCTGCCCAGGACCGAGCCGAACCTGCGGGTGTTCCGAAAAATTTTTCACCTCATCAAGGAACTGAACTGGGGCGTTTTTGCCCCTCTGGACGAAAAGGAGTTCCCCGGACTCTGGAAGGAACTGGTTTTACCCTTTTCCGGAATTTCCGGCACCGGGGACCTTAAGCGGAACACCTCGATATCCACGGTCTACGCTGCAATTCTCGATATTCACGGCTACTCCGCCTTTTGCCTGAAGAACCGCCGGAACCTCTCCATGCTGATGCTGCTGGACGAGTGTATCCAGGAAGACATCCGCAGGATTTCCAAAAACTTCGGCACCTTAAGCTGGCGCAGCGAAGGGGATGCGATAATCCTGATTTCCGACGATCCCAGGGGAATCAGCTCCGCGGCGGTCAATATCGCCGACTACTTTTCCAGGCGCAGGATTGTAAAGAGCAAGAAACTGCAGGAAAGCCGTATCGTCCATAAAATCATCCTGCCGGATATGGCGGTTTCCGCCGGAATCGCCGGAGGCAGAGCCTATACCCCCCTGGTGATCACCCGGGACGGCGACATCTCCGGCGACATCATCAATACCGCTGCCAGGCTCCAGGGCTTTGCCAACACCCTTGCCCCGACGGAGACCAAGATTCTCGCCACCAACCATGTGGTTCACCAGCTGCAGAAGGAGCGCCCGGGAGCTGAATCCGATCTGCTGGACGAGGTAGGATACTTCAACCTTGGCAGGTTCCAGTTCAAGGGGATGGAAATAACGGTCTTCGAGATTCTGTTCAGGAACTCCCAGAAGGAAAAGCTGATCTACCAGGGTCATCTGCTCAAGCTCTATTCAGCCATCGAAAAGGAACGCTGGCGGGACCTGATTTTTACCTCCCTGGTAAATGTCTTTGCCAGGGTCATAAGCTCCGCCAGGCAGATAAAAATCGGGGAGGTCTCCAGAAGCGAGCTTTTGAATAAATGTTCCCGGGCATTGAAGCTGTACAAGTCCGGCACCGATTACCACCGCCCCATCGCCATTCTGCGGGAACTGCGGGAATCCCTTGCCCATCTTCGCAATGCAGACCCCATTCTCGGAATATACACCGATCAGATTCTCGAAAAATACAGCATGATAGAACACCAGTTCCATGACTATCTGGAAGAGCATCTGCCGGAAATGATCAACAAATTCCTGGACCTTCAGCAGCGGGACCTTTTTCTGAAAGCCTCAAAAAGCAGAGAGATTTACGATCAGCTGAAGCAGAAGGGACTCGATGAAATGATGAAGGAAAACCAGAAATATACCTGGTACCGAATCATTGACGAGGAACGGGAGACCCTGAGCAGCCGCATCCACATAGGCAAAAAATAGAAAAGCTGCCCCTTTCCTCCGCATTCCCCGGGGTGTATACTTAATCATGGAGGGTACAGGGATGGCGACAAAGCACTATACCGTTGACCTGCAGAACATCGACAGCGTCTCCGAAACCCTGAAGGCGATTCAGAACCTTCTGGATCGTGCGGGGAGCGGCAACGGCCGTACTGGGACCGAAGAAGAGCATCTCAGCCTGGTATTCGGCAGCCAGGAAAACGGGAATTTCACCGAATTCGCCCCTCCCTCCTGGCATCTTGAAACACAGAGCGGACGCCCTATACCCCTGACCAGCGAGCACACCTTTTTTCATGCCGCCGGCGGCTTCGATATTCCCGGGCAGATTGAAGAGACCCTTGAACGCATGGGGGAATCAATGCTCATGGAGTCCGACACGGCCCCCCTGGGGTCCTATGCTTTTGTCGGCCTGATAATGGCCGGTCCGGAGTGGATACGCCCCTATGCGGAGTATCTGCAGATTCTGAAGCGCTTTGATATGTTCAGCGATACCGAAGAGACCGACGGGATTTCCGCCGCGATCCAGACCTACGGATGGACCGAGGACACCCTGGAACTTCTGGCAATCAGAATGTTCTCCTGCCAGGGACACAGCGGAGGCGAGGCCTTCCAGGTGTTCAGGGATGAATTCGGTCTGAACGACGCCCTCGAGGATGATGAGCTCCTTGGAGCCTTTGAAGGGGCCTTACGGCGGGAGATAGAGGAACTCGAAGACGCAGACCTGGAATCATACTTCTGGTCCTGCGGCTACGACCCCCGGGGGGGAGCCCCGGCCCAGGGCGAGGCAGGTACCCCCTGTGACGAAGTTATCTGGAACCTCATCAGGGAGTACCTGGTCCTGGACGACGAGGATTACGAGTACTACTGATCCCCGCGTAAAAAGTCAGCCGGTGATTTAATCAGCTGATTCGCCTTGAAGGCTGCCAGACTGAAGATATAGGGGGTTTCAGAGGATCGGGCCAGATACGGGCCCTCTTCGGTCTCCGTAAGAATCTCCACGCTTATATCCCCTCCGTCGGTTTCAAGGATTATCTGCATAATCAGTTCCCCCGTATCCACCGCATCCTCAGGAAAATCCGCGGCGCTGAAGGCCGAGAAGTTCCGGACATACTGATCCAGCAGATCGGCATCGGCAGCTTCCCCGCTGTCGCTGGTCCAGCCCCCGTCGCTGCGGATAAATCCGCCGGGCTCCTCTCCCGTTTTGGCAAGAACAATCCGGCGAATACTCGCGGGGTCCAGGGTAAAAAGCTGTTTCTCCCGCAGGTCCCCGGCGGAAAGCTCAAAATCCCGGCGCAGGTTATCCGCAACAAGGATAACCTCCTTCTCTCCCGGAAAGCGTATATAACTCTGCCGGCCGGTGGTTCCGGCCTTGCCGATCAATACCGAACGAAGCTCTTCAGACCCCGAATAGACGGTCACCCGGATGGCCTCTTCCTCCTCGAGGCGGTAGGGGCGGAAATACCCTGAACTGCTCACCTGCTCCAGGGGCTGCAGATTGAGAATTTTTTCCGCCAGGTTTTCGATTTTATCGGCATCCCCCGGATAATTCTCAGAGCCTATCAGCCATTCTCCTCCGTTCTTCCTGAGTTCAATGTTCCTTTCGCCGTCGGCAATCGTCATGGCGCTTACGTCCGCCTCGATTGGCGCTACCTTCGGCTGTACAGATCTTCCCAGAAACTGCTGCAGCACGAGAACGGCAAGGAGCAGCGCGATCAATATCAGATAGACAGTTTTCCGTCTGCTCAAACCCTGAATCATTTTTCCACCTCCCTGTTTCCTTCCCCGGTAAAGGTCCGGCGGATGTTCCTGCGCCTGGCTTCACGCAGCCGCCAGACCAGAAGACCGGCGACGATTACCAGGAGCGGCATCCCGACCATGGCAAAACCCTTTACAAAACTCCGGTACCGGGGCGATGTATCCCCCAGGGGCATAAGGTTCAAGCCTTTGCTGCGGGTCAGGGGCAGCTCCTCGTTTCCGTTCATATAGTCAAGCATGTTCTGAATGAGAATGGCATTGGGACTTGTTCCCTGAGGGTCGACGAGCTGGGCCCCGGTAAGTTCGGAGCTTCCCGCCACAAGCAGCTTGCCCCTCCGGATTCCCCGCTCAATATGGCGGGAACCACTGATCCCCTCATCCAGGACCTCCGTTTCCAGGGGACCTTCAAAATAGCTCGGGAAGTAGCCCTCGGCAAGGATCATCAGGGGGTAGCTCTGCAGTTCCGAGTCCGCCGGGGGACTCATACCCATGGGATTCAGATCGATAGTATCCTCCATGGTCCAGGCTTCATCGGAGGAGCGGGCCAGTACCCGGAGGTCCACCTCCGCAGGCGGATTTTCCGCACCCTTCAGGCTGGAAGCTGCAAAGAACGCCACCTGTCCAAGATTCTTTGTGATGGGATGCTCCTGGTCCAGGCTCTTTTTCTCGAGAAGAGGTACGTAATAGAGGGGCATTTCGCCGAACTGCTGGCGTACAGTATAAGCATTTTTATCCAGAAGAATATTCTGCTCAAGCTCCACACCATAGCGGGAAAGCATTTTGGTAAGACCGTGGTTTATGGGCAGGTACGATGGAGGAGCGTTCTGGGTCTGGACAATCTCGTAGGGATCCGCCAATACCATCAGGCTTCCTCCCTGCATCAGAAACTGGTCAAGGGCGTAGAGCTCCTTTTCGGGAATCGGAGATTTTGGCCCGTTGATTATCAGGGTATTGATTCCCGCGGGGATTTCATCCTGCTTCAGGTTGATTTCCCTGAATTCATACAGATCGCTGCTCAAATTCCGAAAGACCCCGGCACCTCTCTGGCTGTCGTCCAGAGCTTTCTCGCCGTGCCCCGTCAGGTAGCCCACGGCGGGGTTATTGCTCAAGAGCCCTTCCAGGGCCCCCTCTATCCGTTCCTGTATATTCGAGAGCCCCGCCAGGGCATATCCGCCGAAGAGCTGCTGGGAAAGATCCAGAGGCAGGGTCTCAAAGCGGTCTCCCAGACGGAGAACCATGCCCACCGTGGCCTGGCGGTTCCGTCCGGGATTGTCCTGGTCCGGGTAGGATATCCGCTGAAAACCGTACTGTTCCCCCAGGGATGCCACCGCGGCATCCTGATCCACGGTTTCCACTCTCAGGTCCAGAATCCCGTTCTTTTCCGCGTTGACCGCCTGTACAGCTTCCGTCACAAGGTCTTCCAGCTCATCGAAACCGGCAATGCGGTAGGAAGCCAGGGCGGGGCTGTAATACAGAACGGTCTCCACCTTTTCATCCAGGGCCGCTGCGGCCTCAACGGTACCCACCAGGCGGGAGATGGTGGTTGTAATCCGGTATTCCAGTCCCTCGGTGCCGGTGATCTCCTGCAGCTGGGCCACCTCGTCGGCGTAGCTTACGGCAATACCCATGTAGGCGTTCCGGGACTGGAACTCGTCGCTCCTGACCTCCTGAACCTGAACGCTGCGGATACCGTAGGAGTCGGCGGTCTCCCGGCCCCCGTCGCTCTCCATATCCACCAGCTGATACCGGAAGTTGGGATTCCCCAGGGAATCGTATTCCGCAAGCAGGTCCCGGACATAACGGGCCACGGTATTATAGGGTGCCGGAAGGTCCCGGGAAAAGAAGACCGAGACCGTCAGAGGCTCCCGGAGGGTGGCGATGGTCTCACGGCTGACGGAGGAGAGGGAGTAGGTATTCCCCTCTGTCAGGTCGATCCGGAAAAACCAGTCCAGGCAGACGAGATTGACCAGTACGATGACAACAAGCAGAAGCAGCCGGTTGCTGCGCTCGGAAGCAAGATATTCTTTAATTTTCATGCTCTACCTCCGTGCCTCTACGCCCCGGACAGCGCCGATCAGAAATACCAGACTCAAGGATATAAAATAGACGAAGGCGCGGGAATCCAGGATCCCCCGGGAGATGGTCTCGAAGTGGTAGCCGGCGCTGAAGTATTCCAGAAAGCCCACCAGGAGCGGAGGAAGGAATACCATGAAACTGTCCATGAAGGTCAGCACCAGGCAGATGGAAAGGGCGGTAACGAAGGCCACGATCTGGTTGCCCGTTCTTGAGGAGGCATAAAGCCCCACCGCGGTGTAGGCCGCACCGAGAAAGAAGGCGCCGAGATACCCCCCGGCAACCGGACCGGGATCGATATCCCCGGCAGGGGCGATCAGCAGCAGATAGAGCAGCGTGGGCCCCAGTAAACCGCAGAGTATCCCCAGGGCTGCAAGGTATTTTCCCACAATGATCTTTTCCGCTCCCGCCGGAAGGGTTATCAGCGTCTCGATGGTGCCGCTCTTGAACTCCTCGGAGAGCATCCGCATGCTTACCGCGGGAAGAAAGAAGGAGAAAAACAGGGGAAGCAGCCGAAAGAAGCCCCGCAGTTCCGCCCGGTCGAAGATGAAAAAGGTGGGAAAAAAGAATACGGCGTTTATCAGCAGAAACAGAGCAATGACAATGTAGGCCATGGGGCTCTGAAAAAAGGAAGCAGCCTCGCGTCGGGCAATGATCAGTACCGTCTTCATGCGGCACCCCCTTCTTCAGTTCCTTCAAGGGTTAGCCCCCGGAAGACATCCTCCAGAGAGTTCTTCTGCTGGCTCAGTTCATAGAGCTGCCAGCCCCTTTCCGCCACGCTGCGGGCAATAACAGGCCGCAGGTCCTCCTTCCCCTCCAGACTCAGCAACACCCCGGAAAGCCCGGCCTCGGCATCTCCGGCGGGATACGCATCCTTTACACCTTCAAGACTCCGCAGGCTCTGTTCAAGCTCCGCGGCGGAACAGCCGGAAACCTGAACCCGAATTGTAACGCTGCTGCCGAAACGGGCGGTCAGCTCCGTTGTGGGTGAGTCCGCCACCAGCCGTCCGTGGCTTACAATCATTACCCTGTTGCAGAGGGTCTCAACCTCCGGAAGAATGTGGGTGGAGATTACAACCGTCTTGGTCCTGCCGATCTCCTTTATAAGCCTGCGGACTTCAATTATCTGGTTCGGATCCAGGCCGGAGGTCGGTTCATCCAGAATAAGCACGTCCGGATCATGTATAAGGGCAAAGGCAAGGCCTACGCGCTGCTTGTAGCCCCGGGAGAGGTTTTCAACATTCTTGTGCATTACGTCTTCAAGGGCGCACATTCCGGCTACCGTTCTGATTCTCTCAATGCTGTCGATTCCATGCATGGCCGCAGCATAGCGAAGAAAATCGTAAACCATCATATCGCCGTAAAAGGGAGCCATCTCCGGAAGATACCCGATCATGTTCTTTACCTTTTCGGGTTCCGTCTGAACATTGATATCCCCTATCCGGACCGCCCCCCTGCTTGGTTCAAGGTATCCTGTTATCATTCGCATGGTCGTGGTTTTTCCGGCGCCGTTGGGTCCCAGGAGCCCGACAATTTCTCCCTTGGGAATGGAGAAGGACAGGTCGTCCACGGCGCAGAAGTCACCGAAGTAGCGGGTCACATTGGCAACATCGATCATTAATCGTGCCTCCTGCTATGAGAAAAATACGTTCTTCCTTCGTTTAACTGATAAAATACCGCAAAGACCCGTTTTTCTGCAAGATGTATTTCTATTTTGAGCCGGCAATCTCGATCCCAAAGGGAGTTTCTTTTATGGAACAGGTTCCAAAGCGTGTCCCGCTGAAAACAGCAGTGATTTCATGTGCCGTATAAGCCGCACGAACGGAAGTTTCAAGTCCCCTTTTAACGGCCTTCCCTTTTACCATGAGCTTCATAAAAAGAAGAATCAGCACATTCATGCTACGTTTCAGATCACTGATAAAGAATTTCCCTCCGGGTTTCAGAACACGGTAGATCTCGTCAATAACTCTGCCCGGATTCTCCCACTCATGGAGGGAGCCGTTGGAGAAAACCGCATCCACGCTCTCATTTTCCAGGGGAATATCCATAACGGTGGCGTGCAGGTATTCTGCACGTTCCTGCAGTCTGTACTCCTTCCTGTTCCTTTCGGCTACAGCGATCATGGCCGGACTGATATCCACCCCGACAAGGGAAGTATTCTCTGTCTCCTGCAGCCATTCAAGACCCAGGTATCCCGGCCCGGGACCCAGTTCAAGGACACGTCCAGACGAGATTCCTGCCTTCAGAATGCTCTTCGTCTCCATAAGCCCGCGGTCCCTGAGACCTCTCTGCATGATATCATACTGCTCCACCGTGGCTTCTTCCCGGATTCCTTCTGTTGTTTCGATCACTCTTTTCTTCTTCATCATTTTCTCCTTATATCATATTGTATATACAACCTTGTATATTGTGACAAAAAATTACAGCCGATCAAGCTCAATCCCCGCTAAAACCTCCTCAAGCCAGGCAAGTTCGGCCCTTACATGATGCCGGGTATGGGAAAAGATAGCCCCCGCAACAGGTGGAACCCTGGGATCGGAACGCATCTCCTTTTCATGCCCGCCAAGATAGTCGAGGGTCCGTCGTGTATCTTCAAGGCGTTTCCGGATAAACTTCAGCTGCTCTTCCCTGGACAACTCCTTCAGAAAGAACAGGGCAATGTCAAAGGGATAATAAACTCGGTCCTCCCTTGTCCAGGCGTCCCGCAGAAGAGAACGGAACTCATCCTTACCATCATCGGTCAGCTCATATACCCGTCGGGAGGGTCTGCCCTTCTCCTGTTCGACAGCCAGCTCCCGGACAAGCCCCTCCTCGGTAAGCTTTCGCAGAGCAAAGTAGATTGAACCGAAGGCGATACTCGTCCAGTCGCCCATGAACTGCTCAATTATGCTCTTGAGTTCATATCCGTAAAGGGGCCTCTCCTTGAGGAGTCCGAGTATTGCCAGTCGCGTTGACATTTCTTCCCTCACTATACAAGCTTGTATATTATCGATTGAAATCTGCGCAGTGTCAAGCCTATCCTTCGATGGAGAGGCCCTGAATCAGACCTTGAAGCGACGGACTTCCCGGATAAGAGACTCGATACTCTCCCTGTTCTCCCGGCTTATATCGTTGACCTTGTTTACGCTGATACTGATCTCCTCGGCTCCGGCGGCCATTTCGCTGATGCTTCCGTTTACCTCTTCGGTTATCCTGCTCAGCATTTCCGTCTCTTTCATGACCTCTCTGGTTCCGTTGAGCATTTCTTCGGCTCCCGACTGCACTTCCGTTGTTACACCGTTCAACTCTCCGATGGCACTCAGGATTTCCCGGCTGCCGGCACTCTGTTCTTCCATGGCGTTGCGGATTACCTGTTCCCGTTCAGATACGGTCTTTATTTTTCCGTCTATGTCCTCAAACTTCACCAGAACGGAAGCCGCGGCTTTATCGATTCCATCCATGGCGTCACGGATTTTCTTCAGGGCGGCGGAGACTGTTTTGGACTGGTTTCCGGAAGATTCCGCGAGCTTTCTTATCTCGTCCGCCACAACGGCAAAACCCTTTCCTGACTCACCGGCATGGGCCGCCTCGATAGCGGCGTTCATGGACAGAAGGTTGGTCTGACTGGCGATGTCCTCGATGACGGTGCTGATCTCCAGCAACTCCTCCGACTCCCGGGCAATTCTGCGGATGCTGGCGGAAACCTCCTTCAGATCCTCACGCCCTTCAGCAGAGGCGTCACTCAGGCGAATTACGTCTTCCGAATTGTCCGCCAGGATTTTACTTACCGAGGAAATATTCGACAGCATCTCCTCTATTGCCGAGGAGGACTGGGTAACACTGGCGGCCTGCCGTTCGATAAGGGAGTTTAAATCCCGGATATTCCCGGTGATCTGTTCAATAACGGCACTTGTTTCCGTTGCCCCGGCCGCCTGGCTTTCCGTCTGATTTCTGATGCTCTGGATATTGGCACTGATCTGGTTAATCGAAGCGGCTGTCTCCGTCATGTTGGAAGCCAGTTCAATACCAACCCTGGACAGAACCTCCGTTTGTTGCGTAATCAGGCGTATTAAATCCGAGACTTTTATGAAGGTCTTGTTCAGTACACGGGCCATGGTACCTATTTCATCAAAACTCCTGAAATCAAGCCTTCGGGTAAGGTCTGTGAGCTCCCCCTTTCTGATCTCATTGAGCATTCCCACCACCTGCCGCACGGGAGCGATGACCTGTCCGGCCAGGATCCTGATATTGAGGGCGGCGATTACGAGAGAAACAAGCAGCACAACAGCGTTTTTCCGTATCAGCGAGGAAAGGACCAGCCCTTCCCTAAAGGAGTTGAGCACTGCGATATTGAAGATAAAAAGAAAAAACGTCGCTCCAAAAAAGGTATAGATGGTGCTGATGCCGAGCTTCCAGCGGAAGCTGACCACCGTCTCCTTGCTGTCGCTATCCTTTTCGGCAATGAACTTCTCCAGCATCCTCGTGCTTATCATGATATGGGGAACGCTGAACAGGAAGATCAGGGGTATTGAAAGAAGGTTCGACAGGATAATTTGCTGAAGGGAGATTCCATCTATCCCGAACAGTCCCGTATTCGGCCCTATGAAGCAGAACACAAAAATCGACAGAAGGTAGAAATTCGGAATGCCGCGCCGTTTCTCCCGGCGCAGGAGCTTCCCCCGGAGAATGAAAAAAATACCTGCAATAAAAACGAGAGCATACACTCCCTGCAGCGGGTTTGTAACAACCGTCTGAAAAGTGTCCCCGGTCAGAATACCGCTGTAATTGACAAACAGGTTCCAGACCAGAGGGGGAACAAGATATCCGGTCAGATAGATAATGAGTAGTCTCTTCATAACAGGGATACTATACTTGACATTTTGGAAGCTGAGAAGGGTGGATGGAATTATCCGGAGCATGCAGGAGATTGACCTGAGGGAGAAACTCCTGCGCTATCCCGTACCGGAAGGGCTTACACCGGACGCCACAAGCCGGTATACGAAGGGTGTAAAAATCCGCCCTGAAGAACGACACTGGAGCATTTTCCGGGACCTGTGTTCTTCAGGGCATTCGGATCAGCTCAGCAGGCCCTGGATAATCAGGTCCGTCGCGTCTTCCTCGTCCAGTCCCCTGGCCATAAGGGTCTGGAGCTGTTTTGAATCCACCGAACCGATGGCCGCTTCATGGGTCACGTGGGCCAGGGGATGGTTTACCGAAACGATGGGAATCGCCCTGGCCTTACCCCGGTCCTGAACAATCTCCTTGCAGTCCACATGCCCCCTGCAGCCCGGGGCATTGGCGGAAAGATCGCTGTAAATCTCCGCGGAGGCATCCCCCCGTACCGCCAGGTGGCTGACCAGGACCCCGGTGGCCCCTTCTCCGTTGAGTTCCGCAGCCTCCCTGATCTTTACCCTGTCATCTTCCCGGGCGTAGATCCTGGCAAGCATGTCCAGCTGGCTGCGGGCTTCAGCTGTTGCAGAATAGTCCATGTCCAGAATGCCCACCCGCCCCTTTAACAGCTCGAACTCGGTTTTAAACCGGGCACCTTCCGCCAGGCGTATCACCGATTTGGGTACCACGTTAATCCCTCCGTTCTCGGCGTGTACATGGCGTTCAAAATAGGAGTACCTGGCGTTGGGGCCGACGTTCAGGCGGGCGTCCATCAGATGCTGTACATCCACGGCATTGGGAAAGCTGCAGTGGGCCAGAAAGGAGACCGCAGCGCCCTCTTCAACGTCCACGGCCATGTCGATCTTCTGAATCCCTTCCTCAGGGAGCATGCCGAAGCAGAGGTGTACCGGCTTTTCGAAGCGGTAACCCGCCTCGACCCGAACCCGTACTATGATGCCGTCCCCGGAAGTATCCGTCTCCAGGTAAAAACCGGGGACGGAGCCGGAACCGAGTATACGGTTTCCGTCTATCTCCAGATGGGCGGTCCCGTCAAGATTGTGCTTGTGCATGTTGATTGAGGAGAGAAGTTTCTCCAGGGCGGGATCAGCGCTCACTGAATGCCTCCTTTTCCGTCGAAAAGCTCCGTCAGTTCCGGGGCATTCTTGTGGGTGCAGGGGATGCACTTGCCGCCGAAATAGGCCAGCATTCTGGCGGTGGGACCCTTGTCCATCAGGTTTCCGTGACAGAGCAGAAAAGCATGGTCCGATCGGCGTAAGACCTCGGCACTGTGGGTTATCAAAATTATGGTGGTTCCTTTCTCCCTGAGCTGATCTATGACGCTGAAGATATAGTTGACCGCCTCGATATCCACCCCTGAATCGGGTTCATCCATCAGCACGACCTCCGGGTCCATGACGATTATGGATGCAAGCTCTATGCGTTTCCGTTCGCCTCCGCTCAGGGTCTTGTCCACCCGTCGGCTGCGATAGCGCCCGGGAGAGAGCCCCACCAGCTCCAGGGCTGCGTCGATCTCCTGAACTGAGGCGCCGGGCTTTCCGGCTCCTATGAAGGCGCCCACCCCCAACCCCTCGAATCTGGCAGGTTCCTGCCAGGCCAGGGTAATCCCCAGCCGGGCCCTCTGGTTCACCGTCAGTCCCTTTATGGATTTACCCTTGAAGCGAATATCTCCTTCGTGGTGTTCATAGCCCGCCAGTCCCATGATCGTCATGGCCAGGGTCGATTTACCCGCACCGTTGGGCCCCACCACGGCGTGTACATGGCCTTCCCAGAAGTCGAGATCAAGGTTGTTCAATATGCGATGGCCGTCCAGTTCAAGACTGACCTTGTCAAATTCGAGAATTCCCATTTTAAATCCTTGTATGATAGTCCTTCCCCCATACTACTCCTATTTCCGGGGCTTTCACAAGATTGAACGGTCCCGACGGAAGGTAATTTGCCAAATAGTTCCAGTTGTTCCAAATCATGAGGGCACTGATACTGTTGACTTCGACGGTGCCAATCGCTACTTTTAATACCAACATGCAAACACCAGATAATGAACACAAGGGGGACTCCCCCAAAAACAACGGGAATTTTCCCTTTCCCTTCGGCAACGGTAAATTCAGATTCAATCCGTTTCTGCTCGGAATTCTGCTGCTCTTTCTTGTTCCGGGTATCGTAAACTTCATGATGCGGGACACAACGTCCAACCGGATCAGCTACAGCCGTTTCCGGGCAATGGTCCAGGAAGGAGCTGTCTCCCAGGTTACCGTAACAGACCGTACCATCGAAGGTATGAGCGATATCGGGCCCTTTGTCACCTATTATCCCTCCTTCGGGGATGAGGCCCTTATGAACCTGCTGGAATCCAATAACGTTGTGGTGGAGACTAAACCACCCCAGGATTTTTCGATGCTCTCGATAATCCTGAACCTTCTGCCTTTGCTGCTCCTGGTATGGATCGGCCTGCGGATGTTCCGGGGAATGAACAACCAGGGAAAAAATATCTTCAGCGTGGGTCAGAATAAAGCCAAGCTCTTCGAAAAGACCAAGGAATCCGTCCTTTTTAAAGACGTTGCCGGCCTCGACAGCGCCAAGGAAGAGATCCAGGAGGTGGTGGATTACCTGAAATCCCCGGACCGTTACGCCTCCATGGGGGCCAAGATTCCCCGGGGAATCCTGCTTGTCGGTCCTCCCGGTACGGGCAAAACCCTGATCGCCAGAGCCATTGCCGGTGAAGCGGACGTTCCCTTTTACCACATCAGCGGTTCCGATTTCATGGAGATGTTCGTGGGCGTCGGCGCCTCCAGGGTGCGGAACCTCTTCGCCGATGCCAAGAAGAACTCACCGTCCATCATCTTCATCGATGAGCTCGACTCCGTGGGACGCCACAGGGGCGCAGGACTCGGCGGCGGTCACGACGAAAGGGAGCAGACCCTGAATCAGATGCTCTCGGAACTGGACGGCTTTGAAAAAAACGACTCCACCATTGTGCTGGCGGCCACCAACCGTCCGGACATCCTTGATCCTGCACTGCTGCGTCCGGGCCGTTTTGACCGACGGATCACCATCGGGCTGCCGTCAATGAAGGACCGGATCAAGATCCTGGAGATCCACGCCAACCATAAACCCCTGGCGGATGACATAAATATGGAGAAAATCGCCCAGGGAACCCCCGGATTTTCCGGAGCGGAGCTGGAGAACCTTCTGAACGAATCGGCCATCCTGGCCACCCGCCGCAGGGTCGAAAAGATCACCATGGAACTTATCGAAGAGGCCCGGGACAAGGTAATGATGGGACTGGAACGGAAAAACCTGACGGTTACCGAAGAAGAGAAAAGGATAATCGCCTACCACGAGGCAGGCCATGCCGTGGCTGCCGCCGCGCTGCCGAATACCGATCCCCTCATCAAGGTTACGGTAATTCCCCGGGACTACGCCATGGGCGTGACGGTCCAGATGCCCAAGGAGGAGCAGTATATCTACAACAAGCATTATCTGACCGACCGGTTGAAGGTCCTGCTGGGCGGCCGTTCGGCGGAGATGCTGGTCTTCGGCAACGAGACCTCCGGGGCCGCCAACGACCTTAAGGAGGCATCGAAACTCGCCAGAAAAATGGTAACAGAGTGGGGCATGGGAGAGACCCTGCAGCTTTTAACTGCCAACCAGGACCACACGAACGTTTTTCTTGGGGAGCAGATCGCCCAGGGCAGAGAGTTCAGCGAAGCTACAATGCAGGAGATCGACAAGGAGATCAGAACACTGCTATCCAAGGCCTACGAGGCCACCAACGAGCTCCTGACCCGTTTCCGCGCGGCCCTCGACCAGGTTGCAGATCGTCTTTTAAAGGAAGAACAGATCTCCGGAGACGAGGTCAACCGGATAGTCGCAGAAATCGCCGGATAGAATAATGGGGGGTGTCTAAAAAACAGACACCCACTCATTCAGTTCCCCGCAAGCTGGGCCACCAGGGCGTCCACGTCGTCCTGGTGGATATCCGCCCGGCGTTCAAAAGCGAGCTCCTGGTTTGCAGCCCGGAGTTTTCGCAGCAGGCTGTAGATAATCAGCATAAGGATCTTGTTTCCCGCCCTGGGATAATCCCTGATGAACTCCATCATTTCCGGCCGCTGTATTCGCAGCAGCACTGTATCCTCCGCGGCAATCACATCGGCGGTGCGTTTGAGCTTCATGAACATGGCCGCTTCACCGAATACATCCCCCGGGCCTATGGCGCTGATAAAGACATCGCTCCCTTTCTGCTGGACGGTGACGTTGACAGTCCCCCTGATCACAATAAAAAATGACGGGTCCACGTCCCCCTCGAGGACAATCTTTTCGTTTTCGGTATAGGAGATAATCTCCGATCGCTCGGCAAATTTGGCAATTTCATCATTATTTAATGGGCGGAACAGCAGCAGAGAACGAAGCTCGCCGCTGTATTTCTGTTTATCTGATAATCTCTGCATCCGGTGTCTCCTGTTAATCAGTATAATAATAATCGCCGAATGCGCAAGGAACGGAATGATTTTTTCGATTCCAGGACATATACTGTCATCATCATGGATTCAGACAGGGAATATACGCTAAATCTTCAGGATTACCGCCGCATTGAAGCGGCCATCTCCCTTATGAAGGAGGAATACCCCAGGGGAATCGACAGCCGGACTGTCGCCGGGCATACAGGGCTTTCGGAATTCCATTTTCGAAGGCTTTTTCGCCGCTGGGCAGGTATTCCCCCGGAGCGCTTTATCCGCTACCTGGCGAAGGAGCATGCCCTGACGCTGATTCGCGAATCAGCTTCCTACCTGGAATCAGCCCTGGAGGCGGGGTTCTCGGGACCCGGCCGTTTTGCAGAGGCCTGCCTGAGCTTTGAAGCCATGACGCCAAGGGAACTTCGTTCCCGGGGAGCAGGCATGACCCTCCGCTGGGGTACCGGGGATACCCCCTTCGGCAGGGCGATACTGGTTACAAGCGAAAGGGGTATTACAGACCTGGCATTTCTGGAGGGAGAACTGCTGGAACATCCCCTGGGAGCCGTCCGCGGCGGTCTTGAGCGGGCGGATTACAGGGAAGACCGGGAAATGGCGTCGAGGCTTTTTCAGCGCATATTCAGTGAATCCGGCGGGGGGGATCAGGTGCTCCATCTGCGGGGTACAAATTTTCAGATAAAGGTCTGGGAAGCACTCCTGCGGCTTCCCTTCGGGGGGGCCACAGACTACGGGAGCATCGCTTCTGCCCTGGGAACTCCCGGCGCCGCCCGGGCCGTGGGCAGCGCAGTGGGGGCAAACCATGTGGCCTGGCTGATACCCTGTCACAGGGTCATTCGGCGAATGGGAGAGAGCGGAGACTACCGCTGGGGGGCCTTCCGCAAACAGTGCATGCTTGCCTGGGAGGCCTCCCGGGTAGAACAGATGCAGCGCAGGGATGACTAAAGGGCGACCTTAACTACTATCTTGAGTACATCCGAGGGAGCGCCGGCAGAAAGTTTGGGAGCGTGGGCATCGTCGGGCAGAAAAACGGCGAAATCCCCCGCTTCAAGAAGCAGCCGGGAGGCTTCTTTCATCTCGAAAAAAGCGACATCCCTGTCTTCACTGTAGGGGGTCTTTACCGTCATTCCCTCTGCATAGCAATAATCGATCCGCTCCCGTCCTTTCAGAATCACCTGGATGTCCGCGTAACGCTTGTGGGTCTCCAGAGCACCCTCCGACGGGTCCTTGGTGGTGTATTTCTGCACCAGGGCATATACGGCATCCCCGTTTACGGTAATTTTACCTTCTTCGAGTTCCTCGGCCTTAACCGAGGCCAGAAATTTGAAGGCGTCGGCAAAATTTTTGCCCAGAAAGGTGTATTTTTCTCCATTGGTCAAACGGTCCTGAACCATATGAACCTCCTGTTGTTTTCTTCAGTATATACGAAACAGGCGGGGGCAGGACACTGCCCCCGGCATGAAAAAGTTCAGATTCCGTTAACCGAGTTCCGGGTCTTTCCGTCCAGGAAAGCCCTGACGTTCTCCACCGCCGTATTCATGAGCCGACTTCTGGCATCCAGGGTCGCCCAGGCGATGTGGGGGGTAATGCTGAGGTTCGGGACCCCGTACAGAACATTATCCTTTTCCGGGGGTTCGGTGGTCAGCACATCGAGTCCGGCTCCGGCAATATCACCGTTCTTCAGGGCAGCGGCCAGGTCTTCGGCGACGATCAGCGGTCCCCGGGAGACATTCACCAGGTAAGCGCTTTTCTTCATGGTTTTCAGGCTTGCACTGTTTATGAACCCCGTATTCTCCTGAGTAAGGGGGCAGTTCAGGCTGACAAAGTCGGACTCCTTCAAAAGCTCCTCTATTGAGGTAAAACGGAAGCCCTCCCAGTCAGGCGGATTCCCCTGGTAGACATCATGAGCCAGGACCTTCATACCGAAGGCGTCGGCCATTTTACCCAGGGCCCGGCCAATCCGGCCGAAACCGATAATACCCATTGTTTTTCCCGCAAGTTCGATCAGGGGGAAATTCCAGTAGCAGAAGTCCTCTCCACCGGCCCAGTCTCCGGCCATGACTGTATCGGAGTGCTCCTTTACATGGTGGCAAAAATGCAGAATATGCGCCATGGCCATCTGGGCCACCGAAAAGGTGCCGTAGGTGGGGATATTGGTAACCGGAATACCCTTCGAGGCGGCGGCTTCGGTATCTACCACATTATAGCCGGTAGCCAGGACACCAATGTACCTGAGACCGTCAAGGGACTCTATCGTTGCTTTGGACAGGGGGGTTTTATTGGTCAGAACAATCTCTGCGCCTTTCGCCCGTTCCAGGATAGTTTTTTCATCAAAGGGGGTACGGTCGTATACCTTTACCTCGCCCATAGCTTCAAGATTTTTCCAGCTCAGGTCACCGGGATTCAAGGTATACCCGTCAAGCACAACAATCTTCATTACAGACTCCTCCGTTGCAGTATATGTATTCTGGATAAGCAGGGTTACTGCCGCTACAGGATTCCACAGTGAAGAAGAGCGGGTCAAGAGGTACCGGCAGTCGGGAATCGCCGATTCAGATACCCCTCTTCCGGTCCGCGATCTCCGCCCGGCGCAGGCGTTCCCGCACCATGCGGACCGCGATAAACAGTAGCGGAAATACAGTCAGGGCAGACAGGGCTCCCCAGAAGGGAACCATGAACAGCAGGAAATTGTAGGTCCCATGGATAAATACCGCCAGAAAGAGGCCGCCGCTTATAAGCCGTTGTTCTTCATCGGCGGTCGGGGCAAAACGGGCCATTCCCAGGGCGTATCCCAGGAGTGCCGAACAGACGGCATGCAGAGGAACCGCTGTAAAAGCCCTGGTCAGGGCAACGGTTATACCCCCGGATGCAACATAGATGATGTTCTCAAGGCAGGCAAACCCGAGCCCCGCGGCTACGGTATAGAGAATACCGTCCATAACCTCGTTAAAGTGGGCACGCCGGTAGAGGAAATAGCGTACAACCATCAGTTTTATGCCTTCCTCACACAAGGCGGCCACAACAAATGCCTCCAGGACCGCCAGATACAGGGGGTTGGTAAACCAGGGACTGAAAAAGGCGTCCACCAGGATTTCAAGAACGAGTACAGGAATTGTGGAAAAGACCCCCAGAACAAAGGCCCGCAGAATCTCCCCCCGGGGTTCCGGCCGTCTGCGGTCAAAGCGCATAAACAGGAGGACCAGCACGAGAGAGGGAATAATTGCCATGATTATCGGTACAGCTGACATTGCAGGGGTCTCCTTTATACCATGCTCTTCTTTTTCCGGGCAAGCTCATACAACAGGATCCCTGCGGCAACCCCGACATTCAGGGAATCAACCTGCCGGGAGATCGGGATCATGACAAAAGCATCGCAGGCCCTGCGCCAGGTTTCGCTGATACCGTGTCCTTCGTTTCCCAATACCAGAACGGTCTCTGCATCCATGAAAAGCTCCCCGGCAGAGACGGCGCCGGGACAGAGGTCCGCTCCTATAATCCGGTAAGCACTGCTCCGCAGAAGCCGGACCGTCTCTTCACAGTCGTCTTCCGCAGCCATGGAGAGGGAAAAGCACGCCGCCATGGAAGCCCGTATTCCCCGCCTGGAATACGGGTCACCGCAGTTCTTCCCCAGGAGAATCCTGCCTGTACTGAAAGCAGCTGCGCTGCGCAGTATTCCCCCCAGGTTCACCGGATCGGTAATCCCGTCCAGGACAAGGACCGGTCCGGAGCCTTCCTCGAGCAGTGCCCGAAGCGAAAGATAATCCGGCCTGCGGAAGGCCCCCAGCACCCCCCGATGAAAGGGATAGCCGGCAATCCTGCCGATCTCCGGCTGCGAGAGAACCTGCACAGGCAGGGAGCCGGGGCAGGCCTTCCGGAGTCCCTCCAGCATTCCGGGAACGGCAGCAATAACCAGGGGTTCAAGTCCTTCCGAGAGCATCCGTTCCACGACAAAACGGCCTTCGCCGACGCATATTCCTTCTTCCGCCAGTCTGCGGTCCTTGAGATCCGCCAGCAGGGAAATATCCAGCAAACTCATCTCCTGTTGTGCCTTTACTGTGATAAAAGTACCACGTTTTTGGGAGCTGGGGTAAAAAAGAAATTGACAGTTTACCATCAATACTCTACTCTTTTTTCGGCGTACGTCTGCAAGACGACTATCCCTTGGATAGATGCCTATTTTTCATCATTACATGAGGGCCATTGGATGTCCAACAAACTTTACGTCGGAAACTTAAGCTACCAGTCCGACGAAGACAGTCTCCGTGAACTTTTCAGCCAGTACGGTACCGTAACCTCCGTACGCATCATCACCGACCGCGAAACCCGCCGATCAAAGGGTTTTGCCTTCGTCGAGATGGAATCCCCCGAAGAGGCTTCGGCCGTTCTGTCGGCACTGGACGGCGCCGATCTCGACGGCAGACAACTGAAGGTTCGGGAAGCAATAGAAAAGGAGCGCCCCTCCAGGTTCTAAAACCTTGATCCCGGAGGGCGGTATGTCGCGGCTCCGGGGTTTTTCAGCCCGGCACCTTCTACAATGATCAAGAACGATGAACTCTTAACAATGCTGGCACGGCATGTAACCGCGGCAAGGTTCAGGCGTATCGTGGAAGTCTCTTCCCTGCGCACACGGTATCTGGCTATGGTTGCAGAGGACCTCTACTACAGTCAGAACGCCAGTGCTCTCCTTCGCAGCTGCGACTGTTTCGGGATCCAGGATGTTCATATAATCGAGAACCGGAACCGTCTGCCCACCATCAATCGTCATGTTGCCCTGGGAACCTCCCGGTGGCTCACCATACGTCGCTACCGGGACAGAGCCGACAATACCCGTACTGCCCTGTCAGCCCTGAAACGGCGGGGGTATCGTATTGTGGCGACGGTTCCAGACACCGATGCCTGCTCCATCCACGACTTCTCCCTGGATGCGGGCCCCGCTGCCCTCGTGTTCGGCAACGAACGGGACGGAATAAGCCCGGAGGTACGGGAGATGGCTGACGAGTTTCTGACCATTCCCATGTGCGGTTTTGCCGAGAGCCTGAACATTTCCGTCTCCGCGGCAATAATCCTCTCCACCCTGGGGGACCGGCTGCGAAGAGGTCAGATCTCCTGGCAGCTTCCGGAAGAGGATCTCGCCGAGTTGCGCCTCAAGTGGGTCCGCCGCTCCGCAAAGCGGGGCACGGAGATAGAAGAAGAGTATTTCCGACGCTTTCACCGGTCCATTGATCTTGTCGAAAGCGATGTTACCGAGAAGGACATCCCCGTGGGGGACCAGGAATAAGACGGATCCCGGCGGAAGCATTCCGTAATTGTCTTTTCCTGCCATGGGGTGTAGGCTGAACTGCATGCAGGACCGGGGAAACTACGAAGCCATACAGAACATGAACCCGAAGATCGAGGAGCGGGTCATCCGCAATCCCCTTCTGAATATCGATACCTTCGTCATACCTTCACCCTTTATCCACAACCCGGCGGTCCAGAAGGATTACTCCCACAGCTACGTCTGGGTCGAGGAGGGTGAAATCCTCGGGTATATGCTTGTTTACTCCGATCAGGCGGGAGAGGAGTTTCTCATCTACAAGATCGTCACCAGCCCCTTCGGCCGGGGGCGGGGAATCGGCACAAGTTTTATCGAACATCTGGCCCGTAATATTCCCCGGGAAGCCTCGGTGTACATATACATCTGGGAACGCCAGGCTGATACGGTGGAGTTTTTCCGCAACAAGGGCTTTGAACCCGACAGTTCGATAGCCTACCGCAAACTGGTCTACCACAGACTGGTCTCCTGCTGCGGGGCGATCCTCACAAAATCCGCGGAGGGGCTCAACCGCAGCCTGGCTCCGGAAGAGATCAGCAAGACCCGCCACGACGCCCGCAAGGTAGCGCGGCTGATAAACTCCATGGTCGAGGCCCTGGGTACCGAGAACAGCGATACCATCGTGGAGAGCATCAACCGCGAATCCACAACCCTGATCAATATCCTTAACTCCTTCCGGGACAGCATGAAGATTATCCACGAGGTTGATCTTCTGGAACTGATCTTCGAACGTATCGTCCCCTATGTGCAGGGGTCCACTGTGCGCTGCGAACTGCGCCTCGACCTGGATACCGGCGCCCCCACAATACAGGGCTACCATGTAAATATCGGGAGGGCCATGGTAAATCTGGTCTCCAACGCCCTGGATACCATCGAAGAGTCGGGACGCAAAGGAATCATCGACATCGTCATGCGGGAAAAAGGAGACTTCCTGATCCTTACCATAGCGGACAACGGAACCGGAATGCCGGAGGAGCTGCTGGTAAAGGACTCCCGGGGATATCCCCGCTTCGTGGGCCGAACCACCAAGGGCAGGAAAACCGGCGAGGGTATCGGTACCCAGCAGATCTACGCCGCCTTCGGACCCGAAAACATCGAGGTAAACAGCATAATGGGCCAGGGGACCTCCTGGACAATCCGCTTTGCCAAGCATACCGAGACAGTCTCTACCTGGTTTGTCCGTATGAACCGTCGCTACAACGAGTTCAAGGACCTCTGGGAGGTTGCCATGGTCGGCCCCAGGACTCCCCGTCGGGAGGTTGTGGCATACATATGGCAGGTTCGCAAGATAGAAATATTCCTCTTCGACCTGATCCTCCGCTTCAGCCGCTACCATAATATCCGGGACATCTACCGTTCAATTCTGGCCTATCTGCAGGGGGTCACCAGAGAGGCTGACCTGGAACGGGAGATTGCCGGATACAAAAGCGATACGGAAAAGTACAATTTCTGGCTCCTCGATATCAGCAGGGAGATACGGCGGCGCATGAACATTCTGAAGGATTCCGTGGATATGGACAGCTACTGGGCTTCCCTCTTCCGCAGTTACGGCCAGGCCTACAGGAACGTGATAATCTTTACCGCGGACCCCGAAACGGGAAACTTTCTGGCCACGGACCGAAAACTCGCGGAGCACCTCGATTTCGTGCCCTATCTGGGAAAACCCCGGGACAGCCTTCTGCGGGGGGAGTTTCTTGGAGACCTGAATGTGGAAGAAAAACCCATACAGTTCGGAGTCTGGTCGATATCATCACGAAGCGACGCCCTGAACAAGCTCAGGCTGATCCGGCAGGGAGCCCGGACCTTCCTGCGCAAGGGCATCCATCCGGAAAAACGCCTCTCCTTCTACCATACCACCTACATAAGCGGCGGCTTCGACATAGATATCAACAAATCCAGTACCTTCGGAGATTTTGCCCGCCTGGAGGACGCTGAGCTGGAGACATTCATTATCGGCAGGGAAGAAGAGATGAGCGGTTACCTGATGGGGAGGGAATAAGAAAGCGGAACACCGGACATCGAATCATGCCAGCATTCCGCTTACATACGTTTTTCCTGTGATGTCCGTCTCAGCCGTCGTTGCCGATAGCTTCCACCGGACAGCTGTCCATGGCGGATTTCGCCTCAGGATCATCCGCAGGTACCTGGTGAAAAACATAGGCCTTGTCTTCGTCGTTGGTCTTGAAGACCTCCGGAGCCTCGCTGATGCAGAGGCCGCAGCTTATGCAGTTGTTGTCGACATACCAGACACCATCGATGTTCTCGGCTACCTTATCATTTTTATCAGCCATTGAGTCCTCCTTGCTACAAGATAGTAATCCTCCGGCGTAAAATCAACGCACAGGCAGCGAATCACCCTCAGGAATCTAGCGGATTACCCGGGCACTTCCGCCGCCGACGATCCGTTCCACCTCTTTCAGGGTCGCCATGGAGGTATCTCCCGGGGTGGTCATGGCCAGTGCACCGTGGGCGGCACCATACTCGACAGCCTGGGCTGCATCGTTGAAGGCCAGGAAACCGTAGATCAGTCCGGATGCGAAACTGTCGCCTCCGCCTACCCGGTCGTAGATCTCCAGCTTTTCCCGGTGCTCCGCCTCGTGAATCTCACCATCATGCCAGCAGAGGGCACCCCAGTCGTTGACGCTGGCGGAGTGTACCGTCCGCAGGGTCGTGGCGACAACCTTGAAGTTGGGATAGGTCTTGATGGCTGTTTCAATCATCTTCTTGTAGCCTTCAATGGGAAGCACCGTAAGGTTTTCGTCCGCCCCCTCTACCTCAAATCCAAGGCTGGCGGTGAAGTCCTCTTCGTTTCCTATCATTACGTCCACGTATTTCGCGATTTCCCGGTTTACTTCCTGGGCCTTTTCTTTCCCCCCGATTCCTTTCCACAGGGAGGGCCGATAGTTCAGGTCGTAGGAGATGATGGTTCCATGCTTCTTGGCAGCTTTCATGGCTTCGATAACCACATCGGGAGTCGTTTCGGAGAGGGCTGCAAAGATACCCCCGGTGTGGAACCAGCGGGAACCCGCCTTGCCGAAAATCTCTTCCCAGTCGATATCCCCGGCCTTCAGCTGACTGGAGGCGGTATTGCCCCGGTCGGAATTACCCAGGGCGGCCCGCAGGCCGTAGCCCTTCTCGGTAAAGTTGAGACCGTTGCGGACATTGCGGCCGATCCCGTCATAGGGGACCCATTTGATGAAGCCCGTATCCACACCGCCCTGCATGATAAAATCTTCAATAAGATGTCCAACCTCGTTGTCGGCAAAGGCGGTAACCACCGCCGTGGGAAGATTGAAGCACTTGCGCAGGCCCCTGGTTACATTGTATTCCCCGCCGCCTTCCCAGGCCTGGAAAGAACGGGCAGTCCGGACTCTGCCGTCACCGGGATCAAGGCGCAGCATGATTTCTCCAAGGGAAACACAGGCATAACGACACTCATCCTGGGGTCGAATTTTTAACATACAAACCTCCTGTTCAGTTTTAATCAGTATATCACTGATACCCTATTTTGGAACTCTTGCCAAGTGTTCCCTATAAGGCATGCTGTTCCATATAGGGGATTCACCAGGTCTCATAATGAACGAAGGACTCCTTATACCGCGTCCTGGGAGACCTTTCTTCCCCAGGATAACCGACTGCAACAGCAGCCAGGGCTTCTACCCCCTTCGGAAGCTTCAACACATCAGCGATATGTTTCTGCCGCTCCTCTCTGGGATATATCCCGAGCCAGCAGGTTCCAAGACCGAGCTGATGGGCTGCGATGAGCATGTTTTCCAGGGCCGCCGTACAATCCTGAACCATGTAGCCTTCCAGTCCTCCGTGGGCGGCGTTCCGGTCGCCGCATACAACAATCCCCAGAGCCGCATCGGAAAGAAACCTTCCGTTGGGAAGCCCCCGGCTGAGATTGCGGAGGTTTTCCCTGTCCCGGACCAGTACAAAACGCCAGGGGTCTTTTGCTACCGCGGAGGGTGCGGCCATGGCGGCTTTGAGAAGGATTTCAATTTTTTCATCTTCCACCGGCTGCCCGGTATATTTTCGGATACTGCGCCTGCCGAATATGCAGTCCAGGGCGGGATTATCTTCGGGTTTACTCATATCTCCTCCGTCGTTGTGCGTTTACTTCAATGCTAACGACGGAAGAGGATAGAGGTCAAGGAGATTTTAGAGATGGGGAAAATACCACGTTTTTCAAGCTGCTCTATTTAATCGAGCGCCACTCAAGGCCGAGTTTCCGCAGCTTCGGCTGGATAACATAGGAGCAGTATCCGGCAAAGGGGTTATTGTCGTAGTAATCCTGATGGTATTCTTCGGCCAGGTAGAAGGTCTTGAGGGGAACGATCTGGGTGACCACGGGTCTGTCGAAGTTCTTTCCCGCCGCGGCCTTCGCCTCTTCCGCAATCCGGCGCTGCTCTTCATCCGTATAGAGAATTATGGAACGGTACTGGGGCCCCACATCCGCGCCCTGACGGTTCACCGTCGTGGGATCATGGGCGGTAAAGAAGAGATCGAGGATCTCGCGGTAGCTGATCACATTCGGATCGTAGGTCAGCTTGACCACTTCGGCATGGCCGGTCCTTCCGGCGCTAACCTGTTCATAGCTCGGGTTCTCCACCGTTCCCCCGGCATAGCCGGAAACAGCAGATGTAATGCCGTCTATCCGTTCGTAGACAGCCTCGACACACCAGAAACATCCGCCTCCGATAACAGCTTCGGCCTGAGGTTTATTCTCCATATCGACTCCCTGAACAACAATACCGGCTCCCGCCACAAGCAGGAGCACCGGTATCAAGATAAATCTCCTCATCTTAAACTCCTTGTGCGGGCTATTTATTATTAATATACTCAAGAATAAGGCTTCAGGCTATGAACTCTGGAAATCGTATTCAAAAAAAACCTTGTTTCCCGAAAGCAGGGAAACCTTGTCCCCTTTACGGCTGAAACTGATGGAATCACCCTTGTCCAGGTTCTCCGGATCGGTTCCGGCATGTACAAAAAGTACGAGGAACTGGGTCTCCCGGGAACGCAGAACCGTTTCCACCCTGGGGAGCAGGAAGGAGGAGGAAAGGGTATGCCCCTCCTTGCGTCCCTCGTAGCCCTGGGAGATGGCTGCAAAGCTGTACCCCCCCAGAATCCTGACAATGGAAAACCCCCGGGGGCCTTCCACCATGGCCAGCTGCCCGCTGGCAACCGTCTCCACTGAATCATCCGCTTCCAGACCGAGGGCATAGCCGCCTTCCCGCAGGTTGACCGCCCCGCCGCCGAAACCGGCCCTGCGGATCCGGTGGATCCGGACCTGGGCTCCGGACCGGAGGGGAACAAGCAGGGTATCCACCTTCAGGGTGCCCGAAGCACCGCCATCAGAGGCTACAGGCAGATGCATGCTGGTCAGCAGAACCCGGTCGGCAACCAGCTTGAAGGAATCGATCCTGTCCCTGTGGCTCCAGCTCTTTTTATCGCCGCTGGCAGAAAGGGTATTATCGCAGCAGAAAACCCGTTCCTTCGGCCCTGCACCAGCTACAAAACCCATAATACCGGAATAGCTGAACTTGCCGTATCGACTTATCGTATCGCCGCCCCGCTGCCGCTTGTTCCGCCGGGACCCTCCGTTAATGAGCTGGACGTGATCGCCGGATTTTGCTCCGTGGACAAGCCAGCCCGGGGAGGGAATAAAATGGACAAAGTCTCCCCTCTCTATGGGCAGTGCTTCCTCCTGTATACTCCAGAAGCTGTCCTTCTCCGGAATCATCAGGAGAAAACCCAGGGTCTGCATGGCGCGGTAATCGGCTATAGCAGAAAAATCAGCGCTTTTTTCCCCTGCTTCCAGTCCGGACTGCAGTGCCAGCCGAACCAGTCGTTTGAGCACTCCGCTTTTCCCCGGCCAGACCCCGGCAAGATACCCCGCCACAGGGCCTGCGATTCCCGCCAGAAGCCCCGGCGATTCCTTTCCGTAGCCGGGACCCCTCCCGCTGGAATCGTAGAGATAGGGTAAATCCCGCAGGTCCTTGCGCAGTCGCGGTCCCCAGAGCTGATAGCGGGGAGACTTTTTGCCCCCCTCGACATGAAGCACGGCAGCAAGCAGGCTGAAGTATCGCCAGCTGATGGAATCATCGAAATTGTCTGCCCCTCTGCCGCCGTCGGCAAACCAGCCCTGGTCCAGATAACAGCGTTCCAGGCTTTCGAAGGCCGCATCTATCACCTTGGGATCATGTCTCAGACCCATGCCCCTGCGGGCCACATGATTCAGTGCCACCGCAAGGCTCCGGTAGCTCTTTTTCTTTACCGATACGCGTCCTTCTGTTTCGAGCCACTGCTCGAAGAGCTGAATGGAACGGTTGGAAAGCCGCCGGAACAGCAGAGAACGGCAGGACCAGGCGGCGAAAGCCACCAGGGCGGCAAACTCGGGGGACCGTTTCGTACTCCGCGGTCCAGCTCCCCAGTATCCCGGGTTTTCGGGATTGCAGCCGTTTTCAATCGCGTTGATCATATAGCTGGAAAGAGAGAGCATCTCACCCTGGTAATCCACAACGTCGCTTCGTTCATCCCCGGACAGGTAACCGCCCAGTGCCACCAGGGTCAGCAGGACGGGTTCCGGAGAATCGTGATTCTTCAGGTAACTCATATCCGGAGTCAGGGATCGTTTACAGAAGCTCATATATCGGAAAAAAACACTGGTCACATGATGGAAGGTCAGTTCGTGCTTGATGGGCTGGTCCATGTGCCTGAGTATATACCCAGCACTGTGTCTGTCAAGGCGCCGCAAAATCCGTAATCACGCCATTCCACGAACAAAAGGAACGAAGACGACCGGACACAGCCTCTCCCGTGTACAGGTTCCCCGGGAATCCTTAAGAATCCGGATCAGATACTGCATACTCCGTCCCCCCTGGGGAAACAGCATGATTCCCCCCGGTTTCAGCTGCCCGATAAGCTCCTGAGGTTCCGACCTGACAGCGGCGGTAATCATTATACGGTCAAAAGGGGCCTCCTCCGGCCAGCCCGAGAACCCGTCGCCATGACGTACCATGATATTCGAGTAGCCCAGAGTCTCGAGTCTCTCCCCGGCGCTGAGAGCAAGCTCAGCGATCCGCTCCATGCTGTAGACCCTCTTCGCCAGTACCGAGAGTACTGCCGCCTGGTACCCCGAGCCGGTACCGATTTCCAGTATCCGGTTCTGCGGATCGATTTTCAGGGCCTCGGTCATATACGCCACGATATAGGGTTGACTGATGGTCTGTCCCTTCCCGATAGGCAGGGGCCGGTCCTCTTCCGCCTCATCGACAAGGGGGGGAGGAACAAAGCGCTCCCGCGGAACGATACGAATCGCTTCGAGGACCCGGGGATCGCGAATATCCCAGTACGAAAGAGGGAGCATACACTAAGAATACTCCCGGAAAGGGCGCTTTTCCAGTCCCTGTTCAGCATGATACTATGGTCAGCCTTGATGAGTGACCTATTTGATGCCTTTAAACAGAGTTCAACCCTTCCCTTGCCGGCACGTCCGCCCCGGGACCTGCGCTGCGTGTTCGTTCCCCCTCCGGGAGAACCGCGGCTCAGTTTCTACTCGGGGGATGAGGAGATTGACCCTCCCGCCGCCCGGTCCTACGCCGGTCCCTGGCGGGACCTCCTTGCAGTCTGCGAGGATATTCGTCGAAGGGAAGAACTCAGCCTGGAATGGGACAATGATCGAAAAAGGGGATTCTCCCTGAGCCGGCATCCGGGGCTTATCCCCCTGGCCGCCGCAACCGGCAGCCTGAACCTTCCGGGGGGAACTCCCCTGGAGATCCGGGAGGAACAGATCGCGGTCCGTATATCCGGTCCGGGCCCCTATTCCGCCCGCCTTGTGGACGCCGCGGATCGGCCCCTGGGATTCCCCCAGGGGATTGCCGAAAGCTGTATCCTGGACGGAAACATACTCTACCAGATGCCCCCCATGGGACCGGGATTCCGCAGTATCCGGCATCTGGGGACCATAATCCGCGAAGAGGACCTTCACCGCTACCTGTCGCTGACGCGGACCCATTTCCCCGGACTTCCCCTGCGGTTCAGGGAGTACAGTATCCGCAGCGCCGGGGCCGTGGAGCTTTCCGAGGGGATTATCTTTTCCAAAATGGACCGGGACGGGGTTCTGCATCTGCAGTTCACCCTGACCTGGCCGGGATACCCTCCCGATTTCTTCACCGCCTACGACACTGCCCAGGTTGTCGAAATAGACCGGCAGAAGGAGTGCATAACCTTCCATCCCGCTCTTATTCCGGACATCCGCAAGGGCATCGCCTCCCTGAGGCGGCGGATACAGCGACTTCAGAAACGTCACCAGGACTCGGACGGCTTTTTTGTAGACGATACAAAAATCAGTCTGGGCCCGAAGCTCGCCGAAGCCTTCATCGAGGAGGAGCTTCCCGGACTTTTTACCCGCTACCTCTTTTTCGGGACGGAGAACCTCTCTCATTTCCGGGTTACCCGCTCCCGGCCGAAGCTGCACCTGCGCCTGAGCGGAGGGGCCGACCTTCTGCGGGGAGAGTGCGACATCTCTGTGGAAGGCGAGTGGTTCACTCCCGGGGAACTGATGGACCTGCACCGGGAGAATGGCTTCATTCCCCTGAACAGCGGCGGCCGGGCCCTTATCGATCAGAAATTCCTGGAGCGCCTGCGCCGGGTGCTGAAAGAGATCAACCACGGCGAGGTAACCCTCTCCTTTTTCGACCTGCCCCTGGTGCAGGAGATCATAGATGAGAACCTCGAAGGTCCCGGCGCGGTGGAACCGGAACGAATCTACCGGGGCTTCAGCGAGCTTGAATCCAGACCGGTTCCCGTTCCCCGTATTCAGGGGACCCTTCGGGAGTACCAGGAACACGGTTACCGCTGGCTCTATTACCTGTACCGGACGGGTCTGAACGGCTGCCTCGCCGACGATATGGGGCTGGGAAAAACGGTACAGACCATCTCCCTTCTCTCCCTTGTACACGCGGATCCGGGATTTCCCTCCCTGGTGGTACTGCCGAAATCCCTGATCTTCAACTGGCAGGGGGAGTTCGCCCGCTTTGCCCCGCAGCTGCAGATCAGCACCTGTTACGGGCCCGGCAGGGACTGGGAATCCGCGGAGGAGTCGGACATAATCCTGACAACCTACACGGTGGTGCGGAACGATATTCAGGAACTTCGCAAACGGAAATTCCGCTACATCATCCTCGACGAGGCACAGAACATCAAGAATTTGAGCTCCCGGATAAGCAGGGCCATGCTGCTCCTCGAATCGGAACACCGGCTGGCCATCAGCGGAACCCCCATGGAAAACAACCTGATGGAACTGTATTCCCTCTTCCGCTTTCTGAACCCCGGTATGTTCGGCTCTCCCAAGGAGTTTCAGCGGGATTACGCCAATCCCATCCAGAAGGAGTCCTGCCAGGTAACCGCGGAGGACCTCCGCAAAAAGATCAGCCCCTTCCTGCTCCGGCGGCTCAAAACCGATGTTGCCCGGGACCTGCCGGAAAAGGTGGAACAGATCCTCTACGTCGAGATGGAGGAAACCCAGCGGGGACTCTACGAATCCCGGAGGGACTACTTTTACCGGAGCATCAGGGAACGCCTGGAACGGAACGGTATCGAAGAATCCCAGCTCTATATTCTGCAGGCGATCTCCGAACTGAGGCAGATAGCCACCGTTCCCGAGAGCCGCAGCTCCGGGGTAATAACCAGCCCGAAACGGGAAGTCATGAGAGAGAGCCTGGAGGACGTTTTTGCTATCCACCATAAGGCGATCGTCTTCTCCAATTTTCTCGACTCCCTGGAGACCCTCGGCTCGGACCTGGAAGAGATGGGAATCTCCTATCTTCTGCTTACCGGTGCGACCCGGGACCGCAGGGGGGTTGTGGAACGGTTCCAGAGTGACGACACATCACAGGCCCTGCTCATGACCCTGAAAACGGGAGGAGTGGGTCTCAACCTTACGGTGGCGGATTACGTGTACCTCCTCGATCCCTGGTGGAACATCGCGGCGGAAAACCAGGCCATCGACCGCAGCCACCGCATCGGCCAGCGTAATACCGTCTTTGCCTATCGGCTCATAACGAAAGAGACCATCGAGGAACGGATACTGGAGCTGCAGCAGCGCAAACGGGAGCTGTTCAATTCCGTCATAACCGCTGATTCCGGGATACCCAAAAGCCTGACCCGGGACGATGTGGAATTTATTCTGAGTTAGGAGAAGCAATGTCCCAGGTTTTCAGTACAGAGGAGGAACTCCCCCACTGCGTGGCCAGCCGCTCCGCAGGGGAGATACCACAGATCTCCATGCCCCCCGGGTTTCCCGACGACCCTCAGTGGCGATCGTGGCCGGGACAGCTCTTTGCGGCACTTCTTGAGCCCGGCTGTCCGGTGGATCCCCTTCAGACGGCCCGGATAACGGCTGAAGCGATATCAGGGCAGACCGACAGCCTTGGCAGGGAACTGCTGCTTCCTCATCTGAAGCATCGTCCCCACACAAGGCGGGGAAGAGAGGGAAAGAGGAAAGCTCCGATCCTGCATCTGCTCTTTTCCATGCTGCAGCAGGAAGGCGGTTCATCCTGGAGGTCTGCCCGGGAGTATATCTCCAGGGCGACGAAAGCAGAGGAGCTTATACACTATCTGGACCCCGATTATGCAGCGGACTATGTCTACTTCGAAACCCGGGGATACTACCGGAACTTTCTGGGGGATTCGGGTATTCACGAGGAACAGCGCTATCTGGAAACTACGGAGCTCTACAGGGAGGCATGCCTGCTTCCCCTGGTACAGAACTACCTTGGCGCTGCGTCTCTCCTCGGTATGCTGGAGGTCCGCTACGGCACATCCGAAAGCCCCTATACCCCCTGGGCCGGAATCACGAAGTTCAGACTGACCGACTGGGGTCGCTATGTTACAGGGATACAGGAGAAGGTTCCCGTATGGAAGCCTCGACGGGTGCTGGAATTCTCGGCCAGCGGAGAAATCGTCAGTCTCCGGGAATCCTCCCCTGGGGCAGAAAAGTTTCTTCGTGAGATTGCAGGCGAGATCGCCCCGGGGATTTTCCGGCTGGGCCGAAGTCAGATACTGGCGGCTGCCGCCACAGAGGCGGAGCTTGGCGATATTATTGACAGGCTTTTGACCATGGCGATTGAACCTGTTCCTGTATTCTGGACGGAAATGTTTGAATCCCTGGATAACAGTATTGTCCGTCTGGAAGAGGCATCAGGATATCTGGTCTTTCAGGTCCCGGATCATTCCAGCATCCTCTCCCTGCTTCGGGAGGAGCCCTCCCTTGCCCGGCTGGCAAGTCCCGCCGCGGGCAGGAAAATCCTTATTCACCGGGAGGACCTGCCCGGACTTCGAAGGGAACTGAAAAAGCGGGGATTATTACTGGAGATAGGCCGAGTCTAAGTTTGTTGGACAATACCTGAAAAACAGAATACAATGCGCTGACACCAATGAACGAATACACAAAGACCGAAGGCAGGATAATACGACTTACCATTGCAGGTCATGGCTTTACCCACTTTTTTGAAGGTGCCATCCCTCCCCTGATACCCCTTCTCATGCTGAGTTTCGGGGTGGATTACTTCCGCATAGGTATCGTGGTAACAGTATTTTCCTATGCTTATGGCCTGGGCTCCCTTCCCGCGGGGTTTATAACCGACAAAATCGGCTCCAAGGGGCTGATTTCCCTCTTTTTCTTCGGCACCAGCATACTTTCACTGACGGTGGTGCTTGTGAATGGATACTACGCCTTTCTGATCGTCATGGGTGCCATCGGTCTGACAGGCAGCGTCTACCATCCAACCGCCAATACCCTGATAAGCCACAGAGTACGGAACAGGGGCAGGGCCTACGGGATCCACGGGATCTCCGGGAGTCTGAGCCTGGCCCTGACCCCGGCGATTGCGGCCCTCATGGGGGCCCGATTCGGGTGGAAATCCGCCTATCTCGCGGCGGGCCTTGTGGGAATCTTTCTGGCCTTTTACTCCCTGACCCTGCCTGAAGACCGCATTAAAAGAGAGCCCGACGGTAAACCCGATATCCGGGAGGCGGCGGAAGAAGAACTGCCCTCAAAGATGTTTCTGGTTGCATTCTTTATTTCCGCGGCATCCCTCGGCATGGCCTACAGAGGAATTATGACCTTTTTGCCGGCCTACATGGCGGAAAATTTCTCCCTGGGCAACTCAGACATCGACAAGGTCAGCGTGGGAGGGATCATTGCAACCTTAAGCCTCCTGTCCGGAACCGCAGGGCAATACATCACCGGTCGTATAATCGACCGAAGAAGCCCGGAAAAAATATATACCCTGATTTCGTTTGCCGGAGGAAGCTTTGTTCTGTTGATGTCCTTTACCAGGTCTCTGCCGCTTCTTCTATCTGCAATCTGTTTCGCCTTTTTTTACTTTTCAGCCCAGCCGGTGCAGAACTATATACTTGCCAAGCACATGCCCCCGCGGGTACGGGGCCTTGGATTCGGGGCTCATTTTTTCATGGTATTCGCCGTCGGATCTACTGCCGCCGCCATATCCGGCTTTCTTGCCGACCGCTATGGATTGAGCACCGTCTACCTGTCCATGTCGGGATTTTTCTTCCTATCCTGGATAATGACCCTCTACCTGGTAAGGTACACCCAAAAGACCACGCTGCACAAACTGGAGACTTAAAAAGAAGACTCCCCTCAACGAGGGGAGTCTTTCAACAAGAAACAGCATTTCACCTTTTTACCTGGGAACCTCTTTGTAATAAACCTTTTTAAAATTATTTACCTTTTATGAATCAGCACTTAAAGTCTACAGAACATTCTGTATTATACTATCATGAACTTTATTCACTCCAGGATACTACATGTAAATATACTTTTACTCTTTAATCTGAAAAGAAATTATCATGTTTCTATGTATCAACATATACGACCAAAGTATGAAATTTGCACTTTTTTTATACAACTTTCTTCTTAGAAACTGGTCTATTGCCAGGATATCGACACATAATACAAATTTATTGGAAATATTGAACACATAAAAATCATCCCAAATCCGCCTCTAATGCAGACAGTTGTGCCGCACGGCCCATAAAACAGCCTCCGACCTGCGGCGTACTCCGATCTTCTTGTAGATGTTGTAGATATGAGTCTTTACGGTTGCTTCTCCGATACCCAGTTCTTCTGCAATATTTTTATTCCGCAGCCCTCTACCCAGGTTATGGAGAATCTGTTTCTCCCGCCTGGTAAGCAGAATATTGGGAGGTTGAAGAGAGAGTTTATCATACAAATCCTCCGCATCCCCCTCCTCATCCTCCAGGGGCTCAAAGAGTGCTCCCCTGGGTATCCAGAGCCCCTCGGTAAACAGCGTAAAAACTCCTTCCCCCAGGATTTCGAGACTGTCGGTTCGGTAGAAAAAGCCCTTAACCCCCAGATTGATTGCCTCACGCTCACGGCCCCAGTGGGGAAGCAGATTAAAGAAGGCCACAAGCTGAAAATGGGGCACAATATAATCCGTCAGCTCCCGTCCGGCCAGATAGTTGTCCATATCCCGTTCAAGACAGTCGATAAGCACCAGACGGCGGCCTCCGTTCAGATTTGACGAGACCGGAAAGGCCTTTATATCCGGGCTCAGGCCGGGATACAGCTGCAGCTCGTACTGAAAAAGATCGCGCATAAGTTGATTCTGGATTGTAATTCCACCGAGAATATAAACCTGGTGATGCCTGATCAGTCGTTTCTGATCAATGCTCAAAATATGGGCTGTAGCCATGGTTCATGGTAAATCGCCGGGAAGGAACTGTCAATTAATATCCCCACTATTCAAATTTTCAATATATAGGTATTATCAACTATGGCAGCAAAACGGGACACAACATCCATTACAACCTATGTGGTAATCCTTATAAGCGCAATCTGTGCCACGGGAGTACTCATCCTGGTACTGCAGTTTCTCAATCTGCGGGAACTGGACAAACGTTTCAACAGCCTCAACAAGCAGCTGGAACTGCGCACGAAGCTGTTTGTCCGTATACAGCAAAGCCTGGGATACGACGGAATTATTCATAACCTGAAAGACTTCGTTATCCGCAGGGATTCCCGCTATCTGGAGGCGGCGCAGGAAAAGGTGGACTACGCCCTGGAACTGCTGGAGGAGTACCGCGGTTTGGAGGGAGTTTCCGAGGATGAAGTATCCCGGATCGACTTTGTGGGGAACATGGTTGGAAAATACGACCAGATAACCAGATACTTTGCTTCAACGGACACATCTTCCATGAATACCCGTGAACTGGACGCCCTGACCCAGGTGGATCATACAATGGCGGTAAACTCTCTGGAGAACCTGACCCGGGACTATGAACTTTTTGCATCCCGGGGGCGGGAAGAGGTAATGCAGGTAATCCGTTTAAGCATTGTCGGCCTGCTGGCTCCCGCCCTTGTCGCAGCCCTTGCTCTTCTATTCCTTTTTCTCCTGATCGGAAGAAGATTGCGAAACAGGATTCTCCGCATACAGAAGGCAACCCTGCGTATCGGACCCGGAGACCTGAGAGACTCAATCGCCCTGGAGAGCCGGGACTTTCTCGGGTCAATAGCCGCAAACTTCGATACCGCCATAGAGCATTTCCAGGACGCGGCTCTCAGTATACGAGCAACCCTTACGGAGAGCAGAGCAAGCGCCGGAGATCTTACACGGCAGATAGAAAGTATTCTGACAGCTACAAACAGGATCAACAGCGAAATACGAAAACTCCAGCTGGCCACCCACCGGCTCAGTTCGAATGCGGCGGAATCCAGCACCGCAACCGAAGAGATTACCGCAACCATTCGCAACCTCGCCCGGGGAATCGACAACCAGGTGAGCGCAGTTACCCAGACATCGGCTTCCATCGAGGAGATGGCAGCATCGATACGGAGCGTAGCCTCCGTTACCGAAGCACGTATGGAATCATCCCGGGACCTGGCACGTCTGACCGAACGGGGAGAAGCGGAACTGGCGTCCACGGACGGATATATCAGCGAAATCAGCGCCTCCGTCGACGATATGCTGGAGATGATCGACGTTATTGAGCATGTGGCTGACCAGACAGACATGCTGTCCATGAATGCCGCCATCGAGGCGGCCCACGCAGGGGAAACCGGAAAGGGCTTTGCCGTGGTAGCGGAGGAGATTCGAAAACTGGCGGAATCCACCAGGGAAAACTCCGGCCAGATCTCCGGTCGCCTGAAAAATACCATTACAAGCATCCACAGCGCCCTGGAATCCAGCCGTTCTTCCCGGGAGGCCTTTGTCGCCCTTCAGAACAGTATATCCGGCATGCTGGACTCCTTTGCCGAAATAAGCGACAGCACCCAGGAGCTCTCCGCAGGAAGCCGTCAGATACTGTCTGCGGTTGCTTCCCTCATGAGCGTATCGGGAGAAATAAAACTCGGATCAGAAGAGATCCTGAGCGGTTCGGAGGAGATCAGCGCTTCCCTCATTTCCATGCAGAAGACGGCGGATACGGTGGGGAAGGACGTATCGGAGGTATTGCAGAGCGCAGGAGCGATCTCCGATGCGGCTGCACATATCTCTGAAGCGGGTATACACAACAGCGAAGGATTACAGAGGCTCGCCTCCCGGGTCAGTTTTTTCAAACTGATGGACGACGAGTCTGCCTCAGAGGAAATCGATTTTTCCACCTATATTCTGCAGCACCACCGCTGGGTATCCAGGGTCGGGAGCGCCCTGGCGGGCAACGAGACAATCAGTCTGTCCGAGATGACCGATCATCACGGCTGCGATGTGGGCAGGTGGATTGACAGCGAGGGGGAGAACCTTTTCCGCGACAAACCCGTATTCGCGGAGCTGAAACAGAGCCATGAACAGGTACATCAACTCCTGCGGCAGATAGTACGGAACCTTCATGACGGAAAAACCGAAGAAGCCAACGATGGATTCTCGGATCTTATTGAAACATCGAACCGGCTGGTGGCACTCTTTTCACGATTGAAGGATACTCCTGATACCAGGGAGGCCTGATACGGGCAGCTCCCGGGGGGCAGACCAAAAAATTCCCCCACTTTTTTTACTCTTTTTCCCGCAATGCCGCCGTCTATTGAGTATACTGACAGGAAGATGAATAAACAGAATACACCCGAACATACCACCGAGCCGGGTCATCCCCTTCACTTCGGCTCATCCCTGACCGGCCGGGGAGTCCAGTTCAACCTTTTTTCCCGAAACGCGACGGCCGTCAGCCTGCTTCTCTTCGATGAAGCGGAAGATACCGGACCGGCAGAGGTGATTCGTCTGGATCCGGAGCAGAACCGTACCGGTGATGTCTGGCATATTCATGTATTGGGACTACGGACAGGCCAGCTCTATCTGTATCAGGTGGACGGTCCCTTCGATCCCGACAGGGGACACCGCTTTTTGCCCGACAAGTGGCTTATCGACCCCTACGCCAAGGCTCTGACCCACGACCGCCCCTGGAAGAAGTGGAAGCGCGATCTGATGCCCAGATGCGTGGTCGTGAATGATTATTTCGACTGGCAGGGGGATGTTCCCCTCAACTATCCCCTCCGGGACTGCGTAATCTACGAAACACACCTGGCTGGTCTCTCTGAGCACCCCTCCGCTGAGTCCGCAGCCCCGGGCACCTACCGGGGAGTTATCGAGAAAATCCCCTATTTCCGGGACCTGGGCATAACCAGTCTCGAGTTCCTTCCCATTCAGGAGTACAATCCCCACGAGCTGCTTCAGAAGAACCCCCTGAACGGCAGGACCCTGACCAATTACTGGGGCTACAGCACCATCAACTTCTTCTCCCCCGCCGCCCGCTACTCCTCAACCGGGAGCCGGGGACAGCAGGTAACGGAATTCAAGGAAATGGTACGGGAACTCCATGCGGCGGGAATAGAGGTAATCCTGGACATAGTCTTCAACCACACCGCCGAAGGAAACGAGGAGGGCCCCACCATCTCCTTCCGGGGGCTGGACAACAGCATTTACTATATACTTGATGATACCAGGAGGGGATACAAAAACTATTCAGGCTGCGGCAACACCATGAACTGCAACCACCCGATCCTGCGAAACTTTATTATTGACTGCCTTCAGTACTGGGTCATGGAGATGCATGTCGACGGATTCCGTTTTGACCTGGGTTCCATCCTGGGAAGAGATCAGAAGGGAAGACTTTTGGAGAATCCCCCGATTATCGAGCGCATAGCGGAAGACCCTATACTGCGGGGAACCAAGCTTATTGCCGAGGCCTGGGATGCCGCCGGAGCCTACCAGGTGGGGAGTTTTCCGGGAGGCCGCTGGGCGGAATGGAACGACCGCTTCCGGGATGATATGCGGCAGTTCTGGAGAAACGATCCCCGGAAAATCTCGGCCATGGCAATGCGGTTTTCAGGCAGCTCGGATTTGTATCTTTCGGACGGACGAAAACCCTTTCACAGCATCAATTTTATCACCTCCCATGACGGATTTACCCTGAACGATCTTGTCAGTTACCAGGAGAAGCATAACGAAGAGAACGGCGAAGCCAACCGGGACGGCCACAATGCAAATTACTCCGCCAATTACGGGGTCGAAGGTTCAACGGAAGACGCAGGCATCGAACAGATCCGTTCCCGGCAGATAAAGAACTTCCTTGCCAGCCTTCTTCTTTCTACCGGGACGCCGATGATTCTCGGCGGCGACGAGTTCCGCCGTACCCAGAAGGGAAACAACAACACCTATTGCCAGGACGGCCCGATATCCTGGTATGACTGGACTTTGATTGAACGCTACCCCGTGATCCACCGTTTTTGCAGGGAGCTGATCAAGTTTCGCCGGCGCCACCCGGCGTTTATGCGGCCCAACTTCTTCTCCGGACAGGACCTGAGTCTGAACGGACTTCCCGATATTACCTGGCTGGACGAAAAATGCGCCCCCGTGGACTGGAACCGGGAAAAAAACATCCTGGCGGCGCTCATAGACGGAAGCAAGGCGGATATCCAGGCGGACAGGGATGATAACGACTTCTTTCTTATGTTCAACGCCACCGGCGAAGAGGTACGTTTTCAGATCCCCGACCCGCCGTCCGGCAAGGTGTGGCAGCGCAAAATCGACACCTCCATGAACCCGGATATTCTGGATATAAATGTGGTGGAGGACCTGAACCGTCAGGAATATTACAGGGTTGAATCCAGGTCCTTTGTACTTCTGATTTCCGAACATTACGGGTCTGAAGCCATTCGCCTCGGATAGCATCCATTATATCCATTATGTTTTCTTGGATAAATTTATCCATTTAGCTTGACAAAGATCCATGAATATACTATTATGAATATATAAAGAGGCTTTCGCCAGGAAACAGCAGAAAAGGAACCGCTCCCCTCACCAGGGTTGAGCGGTTTTTTTAAACCTTCCCGGAAACAAAAAGACTTCTGACCTGCCGGTCGTGGGCTTCCACGGGCAGTCCGAAGAGCAGCTGTTCCCTGAACAGACAGCTGACGGTATCGACGGATTCGGGCAGAGACGACAACAGGCGATCATAGAAACCGCCGCCGTAACCGATCCGGTATCCCCGACTGTCAAAGGCGAGGCCCGGCACTATAATCAGCAGCCCTTCCGCGGCCGCCTGCTCTGCCCTTACCACAGGAGAATCGGCTTCGGGTTCCCGCATTCCGTAGGAATGGACAATCCAGGGGCCGTCAAGGTTCGGAACCTCATGAAACTGCAGGTGCTTCCTCTCGACCCTGGGAAGAGCAAGACGTTTACCCGAGGCGAGGGCTGCCCCCAGAACAGGCTCCAGGTTAAACTCATGCCCCATGGGAAGATACGCAAAAACCCAGCAACAGGTCTCCCAGGGGGGAGACTTCAGAAGGGAAGCTGTTACCTCTTTCTCCTGTCGGTGCCTCTCTTCTTCCGGCAGACCCGACAGCAGGGCCCTGATCTTTTTTCGAATTCGCACCTTTTCTTCCATAGGTCCCCCGAAAAGAAAACGGCCCACCGCACACCGAAGGTATTCCTTCTGATCACGGCAGGCCGGAATTGAGCTGAAAATGTCAGGCCTTATTTCGCCCTGACTTCAACCTTACCGCCCCGGCATCCTTTCAGAACCGTGGCATCACCGATGATCCGCCCGAAAACTTCGCCTTCACTGGCAATTCGGGGTTTGGAACCGGTACTGGCCGGAGTAGGACCATAGAAGATGCAGAAGGCGTTTCCCGGGGGCCAGTAGGCAAGATCTCCGACCTCCATATCGATCTGGGGCTTTTCCACCTCCGGAGATATGGGCATGGAGAAATAGAGCTCATCTCCCCAGGGGGATGCATGCCCGCTCAGGGGCAGAATGCCGGCAACCTCCCTTCCAAGGGCGGTATCGAAAAGTTCGCCTTCAAGTTCTTGTCCTGCAACAGAAATAATGATCTTCATGTTTTCTCCTTCTATAGAGGGATTCCATAGGGGCCGTCTTTCAGATAGGCGATCCGCGGTTCGCCGGACCCCGTGTAAAGCTCTTTCAGTTTATCGATTCCGGCGGCCACCAGCTTCGGCACCAGGACCTCCGGATCTGCAGATTCAGGTATACCCGCCATTTCAGATAACCTGGAACCTGCGGTCAGCTCATACTCGGCATCGCCGAACTGGGGGCTGTAATAGTAAAAGTGATCGATGGGAATCTTTTTGAAGAGGCGGGTCCACATCTGCACCTGCCACTGCTCCGGAATAAAGGTCCAGTCCGGAGAGAGAAGAATCTTTTCCACCGCCTCGGGACCGCTGAGAGTAAGGATCTGAAGCACCGTCTTGTAGGCAAGACTCCCTATTGGATCGGTATCGGTATTGTCGGCGAGCATTATTACGTGCCCCCCGGGCTTGATGATCCTGGCAGCCACGGTTCCCGCCTTGGCAACCTGGTAATGGTTGATCCCCACAAAACCGCCGTGGCTCAGCACGATGTCGTACTGCCCCTCGTAGGGCACGGCGGTATAACTCTTAAGATGCTCCACCGCCGCCTCATGGGCAGCCTTCAGCTCTCCTGCGAATACCCCGGTTACCTTGAACTGATGGTCCAGGGTAACGTTGACGATATAGTCGGTACCGGCGGTGCTGGCGACCTCGAAGGACTCTTCGTGGCAGGGGTTACCCTCCAGAAGCAGGTCCGTGGTGTTCGGATGCGCCATCATGGGGGCTCCGTGGAACACGAAGGTGCTCTCTTCGCCGATGAGACCGGGACAGATCGATTTTCGTCCCCCTGACGCACCGGCCATGAAGTGGCTCTCCACAAGGCCGGTGAGGATCCGTATATCGCTCTCCATATAGAACCTGTTGATGTAGATTTCACTGCCCCGGGCAGTCGTACCCAGGTAGCTCAGGCCCTTGTCATTCTTGCAGTTGTGGTTTTTCACCTGAACCCCGGCGTCCAGTACCCGGGGATCGATCATCTTCGAGATTTCCGCCTCGGTCAGCCCCCGGTGCATACCGGTGGCCACAAGAACGGTTATTTTTCCAGCCCTGACCCCCTGTTTCAACAGGCGATCCACGAGGGGCCAGAGGATTCCCTGATCCCCGGTGTATGGAACAGGACGCGTATTATCGGAGATTACGATCACCGCCGTTGGATCATCGATCTTCTCCTTCTTTTTTCGGATTATCTCGTCGATTCCCGGGCCGCCGATGGACGAGTCCAGGGCCTCCTGAATTTTCTGAGCCGGATTGTCCAGGGCGACAGGACTGCCCATACTCAGGATGTCTACCTCGTCTGGAAGTTCCAGAGCGATATGTCTGCTGCCGAAGGGCAGATCAGTTTTCTGCATGTCGTTCTCCACACTCTTACAGGATAAGGCCGGGTCAAACAATTGACCTGACAACCAGAGTATACTAGTTTCAGGCAGCTGGGAAAACCCTGTCCTTCTGAACCGGTGCCCCCGGATCAGCGTATCCTGCTGTCTCCCTGCCATAAATCAGCATTCGGTCCCATGGCGTTTTTCAGCTCCTGCGACTCCCGGGTAAGCCTGTCGACAACATCCGCAGGCAGGTCTTCTTCCACGTAACGCAGATTATCCGCCAGCTGCTTTTCGTTCCCCGACCCGATTATCACGCTGGATATTCCAGGCTGTGCCAGAACCCAGCCAATGCCGCAATGGGGCAGGGAGAGTCCCGCCTCGTCGGCTATTTTTTTAAGAGCAGCAATAGTCCTGAATACCAGCTCTTCATGCCCCGCTTCGCCGTGCCGTGCGTTGGGGTTCTCAGTGGAAAAGTGCCGCGTTCGTTTGCGTCCAACCGGGAACTCCTCCGGAGAGCTGTACCTGCCGGAAAGCAGTCCCTGCATGAGGGCGCTGTAGGTCAGCACACCGAGCTTCTTTTCCCGCAGAAAGGGGAGCATTTCAAACTCGATGGCCCTGAAGAGCAGACTGTAGCCTATCTGATCGCTGATTACAGGGAGACTGCTCTCCGCCAGATTTGCAGGGCCGAAATTGCAGACCCCGAAATGGCGGATTTTACCTTCCTCCAGGAGACGGGAGATCACCCCTTCCGCCTCCGCCTGGGTAAAGGATGCATCAGTAAAAGGCCAGTGCTGCTGGTACAGATCGATGTAATCCGTTCGAAGGCGCTTGAGACTCTCTTCGAGAACAGTCCGTATATCCTCGGGGCGGGAAATTCGTTGAGGCATAAACTTGGAAGCCAGGAGGACCTTATCCCGACGTCTTTCCAGGGCTTCGCCCAGAACCGACTCACTTACCCCATCGCCGTAACCTTCGGCGGTATCGATCAGATTGATGCCCTTATCCATGGCGGCATGCACCATTCTGACGGATTCCTTCTTTTCCCGGTCGCCCCAGATGCCGCCTCCGGCAAAAGACCAGGTGCCGAGGGTAAAGCAGGAGACTTCAAGGGGACCCAATGTATTGTAATGCATATTTTCCTTCCTCTGATTATTCTGATTCTTTGTCCATTTCCATGGAAACTTTATTACTCTCGAACCGTTTTTCTGATAACAAGTTCCGGGGGCAGGATGACGTGCTGGGCATGGTTTTCTTGAACAGGATTTATTTTCTGCACAAGGATCTCCACCGCCGTCCGGCCAAGAATATACTTCGGCTGGGCCATGGTTGATAACTCAATCTCCGGAAAGGAGGCAATCGGAATATCATCAAAGCCGATTACTCCGATTCCGGATCCCAGCCTGTCGGGGAGAGCCTTGAGGGCCCGCAGCAGATCGAGGGCGATCACATCATTGGCTGCGAAGAACGCGTCGGGGCCTTCCCCCCCCTGCAGCTTCGCCACAGCCTTCTTCAGCGCGGCACTGTTTGAGACGGCAGGCCCGCTGAAAATCAGCTCAGCGTCATAGAGAATCCCGAAATCCTTTAAGGCTTTGTTATACCCCACCAGGCGGTCTTCATAGGTCTCGGAGGTTATTTTCCCGCCGACAATGGCGACACGTCTGAATCCCAGCTCGAGCAGATGCCTGGTGGCCAGGTAACCGCCCAGTTCGTGATCGATTGTGACAAAACTTGTGCTATCCACCGCATTCTTGGTATTGAGAATTACCGACGGGATTCCCGTATCCAGTACCTCAGTTTTCGCATTGGAAGAAACCGGCATTATGAGCAATCCGTCGACCCGGTTGGAACCAAGCCGCCTGATATACTGGCTTTCCAGTTCAGGAGAGTAGTTCGTGTCCCCAAGAATAAGAGTATAGCCGAACTCCTGGGCAGCGTTTTCCACGCCCCTGGCTACCTCGGCGGAAAAGGGGTTTGTAATGTCCGGCACCAGCAGACCGATCGTATCGGTCCGCTGCATGACAAGACCCCGGGCCAGGATATTTGGCTGGTATCCCATGCGTTTGGCCTCTTCCACTACACGTTCCCGCGTAATCGGCTTTACACCGGCTCTGTTTGTTAAAGCCCGCGAGACTGTCGTATAGGAGACTCCCAGTTCTTTTGCAATATCCTTGATCGTTACCCTGGCCACGATACCTTCCTCAACAGTGATTTATGGACATCTCTGTGGCCTTTTCTTTACCATCACGTTGTTCAGCTGCCCCTATCTATTCAAACAATAAATTCGGTACAAATTCTACAACAGGCGGGAAAAAAGCGATCAGCACCAGAACCAGTGAGATCGCGATGATGAAGGGTATCAGATCCCGCAGAAACTGCTCTACCCGCAATCCGCTTATCGCCGCTCCCACATACAGACAGGACCCCACCGGCGGTGTAATCAGACCGATGACAAAACCGAACACCATGGTTATCGTAAAGTGGACCTTGCCCATGCCGATCTGGGTGGCAATCGGCAGAAATATGGGGGTAAAGATCAGGATGGCCGGCAGGGGATCCAGGAAGGTACCGATAATAAGAAAGGTCGCGAGCATTCCCAGGGTAATAAGGATCGGATTCGTCGTTACCGAGGTTATCCAGTTACCGACGGCCATTGGAATCTGCGCGATTGCGAAGATCCAGCCCAGAACCATGGCCGCCCCCACGGCAAGCATTACCGCCCCGAGGCGCTGCACCACCGTTAGCAGGGTTTTGTACAGAAGTGACCATGAGGGAAAACTCCGCAGCAGAAAAATGCCCACAATTACAGCGTAAAATACCGTCATGGCAGCGGCTTCGGTGGGGGTAAAAACCCCGCCCAGGATTCCGCCGAAGATAATGACGGGAATACCGATGGCCGGAATCCCGGCCCAGAATACCTGTACACGATCCTTCCAGCTCATTCGGTGAGCGGCGGGGAAGCCCTTGCGTTTAGCATAGATCAGGCTGACCACCAGCTGCCCCAGGCCGGAGAGTATCCCCGGAACAATTCCCGCCATAAAGAGGACGGCTACTGAAGAGCTGGTTGCCAGGGCCGCGACAATCATCAGATTGCTGGGGGGAATGATCACCCCTATGGTGGAGGAGCTCACGGTTACGGCCGTGGCATAACTGCGGGTATACCCGTCTTTTTCCATGGCCGGGATAAGTAGTCCGCCGACAGCAGAAGTATCCGCGGTGGCCGCGCCGGTAATCCCGGCAAAAAACATGCTTACAACGATATTCACATGGGAGAGCCCGCCTCTTACATGACCCAGAAAAGCCCGGAAAAGCTTGATCAGCTTTTCAAACAGCGGTGTTATGGCCATCATCTCCCCGGCCAGCATAAAGAAGGGTATGCACAGCAGAATAAAGTTGTTTACCCCCGCAAAGATCCTCTGTGGTACGATGGAAAGGGGAATAGCCTCATGAAAGGTTTTAAGGGTTAATATTGCCGTAACCAGCATTGAATACCCGATGGGCATGCCCAGAATCATCAGGCCCAGAAATCCGACCAGAATAAAAAGTGCTGTTGTCATTTACCGTCTCCTCCTGCTCTCTTCTCCGCTGCTTCGCTCATAATGTCTCCGATTAGGGTTCGTATCTGCTTCTGGGCAGTATCGAGCCTGTTCAGAAAGGTTAGAACCATGGAAACAGGCAGGGCAATGTAAATATAATTGAGGGGCATCTCGAGGATTGTGGACAACCCGCTTTTGCCCTGGTCGTAATAAATGAGGCCCTCCTGGAACAGCACGAACAGGGCATAGAAAATCAGAAGGTTCAGGAGAACTTCAATAACAAGCCTTATCTTTGCGGGAACCATCTCGATAAAGACTTCGATCCTGAAATGGTCGCCGCTCTTTTCCGCGACAGAAAAGCCGAGGAAGACCATCCAGATAAACATGTATCTCGCCACCTCTTCGGACCAGGCGAGGGGACTTTTAAACACGTAGCGCAGCAGTACTGAATAAAACACCACCAGGCTCACGAGTACGAGAATAACAACGGATGTCACCTCGATTATCTTGTTCAATACGCTGAATGTTCTTCTCAGCGGATTCTCCTTCAACATACATGGGCCTCTTAATTCACTAGATTAGAGCTGCCTCCGGCGAGCAGTCGCCGGAAGACAGCATTATTCACATTTTTTTAAACTTACCTGGCGTCTTTAACCATCTGCACCAGGTTCTTGCCGATCTCCTTCTCGTACTTGTCGACGATGGGGGCGACGCTCGCCCGGAACTTGTCAAGTTCCGATTCACTCAACTCGACAACCGTAATCCCTTTATCGCGGATTTTCTGCATCGAGTCTTCCCAGGCGCCCTGGATGTATTCGAACTGATAGCGAATCGCGCGCTCCGACGCCCTTAATATGGCGTCCTGCAACTCCGGATCAAAGGAATCGAACTTCGCCTTGTTCATTACCAGCACATTGGAGCTCAAGGTGTGCTTGTCCAGCATGTAGTACTTGATGACGTCGATCCATCCCCAGCTGACTACGCTGGCAGGATCATTTTCACCGGCATCCACCACGCCTGTCTGGAGGGCGGTATAGAGTTCCGATGAGGGCATGGGCGTGGGCAGCATTCCAAGACGCTTGAACATCTCGATGTATACCGGACTCTCCATACTGCGGATCTTGAGACCTTGGAGATCGCTATAGGAGCGGACCTCCTTCTTGGCGGTGAATATACTCCGGAAGCCAGGGATTATCTGTCCCAGCAGTATGACCCCGTCGTCGGCGCACTCGGCCTCCAGAACATCCCCTACCTCGCCGAAAACTACCCGGTCAAAATGATCCACACTGTCAAAGAGGTAGGGCAGATCGAAAATCTTGAACGAGGGGGCCCAGCCCAGAACATAGGTGGTGGCACCCATGGAAAAATCCACGCTTCCCGCCTGAGCCATCTCGAGGAGTTCCCGTTCGTTGGAACTCAGAGCCCCGGAATGATGCACGGTAAGTTCGATCCGTCCGTTGGATTCCTCTTTGAGATACTCCTTAAACTTGAATGCCATATCTCCCATATAACCGCCCTCCGGGGGCTGGCTGGAAGCCATGGTCATCTTGATAACTTCGCTGCCTTTCCCCGCATCCGAAGCGCTCTCTCCCTGTCCTCCGGCAAAGGCGGAACCTGCCGCCAGACATACCAGAAGAAGCAACACTGCAATCCGTTTCATACAAACCTCCAAAAATATTTTCCTGCCTCCGCAACGCGCAGGCATTATACCCAAGCCTGTGTACTCGTTAACCGAAGGAAGACTGTTCCGTGCGCTGGATAATATCCTCCTGCAGGATCCGGTCTATGGAGACAAAATAGACGCTGAATCCGGCGACCCGCACCACCAGATCGCCATACTCCTCCGGAGACTTCTGCGCCGCCCGCAGTACGTCCGCACTGACCACATTGAACTGAACATGCTGACCCTTCATGGTGAAATAGCTTTCGATAAGCGTTATGAGATGCTGAATACCTTCGGCTGTCTCCAAAAGTGAAGGATTGAGCTTTATGTTCAAAAGGGTTCCGTTGGGGACTTTGAAGTGATCGATCTTCGCCACGGAACAGGCTATCGCCGTGGGGCCCAGCCTGTCCCTGCCCTGGGCTGGTGAGCAGCCGCCGTCGGCCAGAAGGGTCTCCATCTTTCTGCCGTCGGGGGTAGCACCCAGGGAGTTCACAAACAGGGCGTGGGCGGAGATGCTCTGGAGTCCCACAAAGAAGCAGCCCCCCCGGACATTTTTCCGTCTACGAAAGCGCTTATCAAGGAATAGTGTTATATCCCGAGCGAAGGAATCCACTTCGTCATTGTCGTTTCCGTATTTCGGATAGTTTTTCAGAAAACGCTGACGCAGGACTTCGTTTCCATCATAATTATCCCGAAGAATTGTACGCAGGCTGCCGTAGGATACTTTTTTCTCTTTAAAGACCGCCTCTTTCAGTACCATAAGCGCGTCGGCAACGTTCGCCAGGGCTACTACATTGGGAGAGGAAAAGTTATACCGGGCACCGCCTCTGCGAACATCCGTACCGGATTCCAGGCAATCATCTACAAAACAGGAACAGAAGGGCGTGGGAACATACCTGCCCTGCACGGAATCTATGCAGTTTATGGCATCCGCCATGAGATCGCAAAAATATCCCAGCTGGGTCAAGTAAGCTTCGTGGAAATCCGCGAAGTTGTCGAAATCCTTCCCGGTCTGAACCCCTATGCGGTTTCCGGTCAAGGGATTCGTACCATTGTTAAGGGTCAATTCCAGAACCTTGCTCAGGTTCATGAACCCCGAGGGATAATACCCCTCTGTGGTTCCCGCGGTCTGGGGCTCGACACAGCCCACCTCGGCATAATTCCGCGCTTCATCGAAGCTGTATCCCATATCGAGCATCATGGGTATGATTACTTCGTCGTTAAAGAAGGCGGGCATCCCGAAACCGCCCTTTACCACCGATGCCGCCTCCGTCATAAAACGACGGGGTGTCCCGGCATGCCAGCGAACGGAAAAGGAGGGCTGGGGAAGCTTCAAATCCCGGGTAACCTCCATGCACAGGTAGGAGAGCTCGTTGGAGGCATCCCTGCCGTATTCGTCTACCCCGCCAACGATGAGGTTCTGAAAGAGGGGGTAACCGCCGAAGGCCTTTGAGCCCGTCAGATCCCGCAGCTTGATAAGCTCGTTCATCTTTATCCAGAGGTTCTCCAGCAGCTCCCGCGCACGATCCCGGGTAAGAAGACCGGCGTCAAGGTCCCTCCGATACCAGGGATACATATACTGGTCAAACCTTCCGGGAGAAATACTGTGTCCGTTCGATTCGATCTGCAGAACGAGATGAACAAACCAGAAGGACTGCAGGGCTTCATGAAAGGTTCTGGCGGGCTCATCCGGAATCCTGGAACAAATCTCAGCTATTCCCGAGAGCTCCTTCCGGCGCTCAGGATCCGTCTCTTCTGCCGCAAGCTTCTGTGCATAGCTGCTGCATCGCCGGGCAAAGCGGATAAGGGCCTCACAGACGATCCGTAGCGCCCGGTAGAAATTCCTCTTTTCGATTGCTTCCTGTGAGTCCGTGATCAGGGCAGCTTCGAGGCGGGAAGAATCATCGATGATCCTGCGCAGACCGTAACGGATGCAGCGTTCGTAATCGACGGCGATATGTCCGACGCCGCTGGACAGGGAGGTCAGAATAAAGACCAGCTCCCGGTTGGCGGATTCGATTTCCTGCGGCAGCAACTGCAACACCCTGTCCTGAACACACCTGCCCTCCCACCAGGGAAGAATATTCCGCAGACTCCCTTTGACGCTTTCATCGATGGTGAAAATATCCGAATCCCGCTTTTCAAAATCATCAAGCTCTTTCAGGATCCAGCGGGTTGAGAATTCCGGAAAAACCTCGGCACAGCGGGGCCGGGGCGCCTGGTTCCCGGCCAGGAGATCGTTTTCAAGAATATAGAGGGTTTTATTGTCAAGGATATCCTCCAGAGCCCTGGCACGCAGAATCAGGGGGTCCTCATGTCCATATTTCTTATAGGAACGGGTTACAATCTCCGCCCGTTCGGCGGAGATGGAAGGTGTGCAGCTGACTACCTGATCCTTCAGAGACTGACCACGCTTACTGATTCCCATACGGCTCCTCCTAACCTCTCAGGATTACCCTGACTCCCTTTTCTTCCACGATTCTCCTGGCCTCTTCTATCTCTCCGTCAGTGAGCCGGGGAACATCCTCGATCGCATACGGCATGGAAAGCCGGTCATACTTGGACCTCCCAAGACGGTGATAGGGAAGCAGATGAATATCGGAAATGTGATTTTGGCGGGCAAAATCAGAGATCCCCTCCAGGGTATGCCTGTCGTTGTTGAATCCCGGAATAAGGGGGACCCGTATGATAATCTTTGAGTGCCTGTCGCTGAGGTGCGCGAAGTTCTCCAGAATCAGGCCTGTATCCACTCCGGTAAACCGTGCATGCTTTTCGCCGTCCAGATGCTTGATATCGAAGAGAAACAGATCGCTTACCTCGGCCAGCCTGTCCAGGTCTTCACCACGGCCGTATCCGCAGGTTTCCACGGCCGTTGAATACCCCAGTTTTTTGCACTCCCTCAGGATCGCGCTGCTGAACTCCGGTTGCGACAGGGGCTCTCCTCCGGAAAGCGTAACGCCGCCGCCGGATTTTCTGTAGAAGAGTTCGTCCCTTCTCACCCGGTCGACAACTTCCACAACCCGCATCTTCCTGCCGAAGCGTTCGATGGCACCGGTGGGGCATGCATCGGCGCAGGGCTGATCCGGACATTCGGCACATACTTTTACCGCGAAGCGTCGTTGCCCCTGTTCATCAACAGAAACAGCATCAAAGGGGCAGGCCTCCATGCAGATGTTACAGGAAATGCACTTCTGCCGGTCATAGCCGATCTGCGGATAGACTGCCTGGGATTCAGGATTACAGCACCACAGGCAGGAAAGAGGACAGCCCTTCAGGAAAACCAGGGTCCGTATTCCGGGACCATCATGTAGAGAAAATCGCTGTATGTCGAAAACCATCCCCGCAGGTTCCATAATCCATCCGGTATTAGTCTGTTATCGTATTGCAAACGTTTGCCATACTCCTTCTCCCAGCTTAGCAAACGTTTGCAGAGCTGTCAAATTTTACCTTCTAATTTTTCTGCAAATCATCCCAGGGGGGATGACAGGCTGGTCGAAAGCGGTGTTCACTGTATTCATGGCGCTGGATAAACGTATAAAACGACACATCTGGGCAAAGGAACACCGCTTTCTGGTGACCCAGGTACCTCAGCTAAGAGCCGTCTGTGCCAAAGAGATACGGGAGGAAGGCCTTGCACTATCCGAGGAGACGGAGCAGGGGATCTATTTTACCGGCAGAATCGAGGATGCCTACCGGGCTCATCTGATGCTGCGCAGCGCCTCCAGGATCTGGCTCTGCCTTGAGAGTTTCAAGGCAGGTGCCAGGGAAGAGCTCTTCCGCAGGGCGACGGCCCTCCCCTGGGAACTCCTTCTCAACCCCCGGATACCCCTGGATATCTCCGCCCGGGTACGCCACAGCCGGCTGGAACACGAAGGGGAGACCGCCGAAACCCTGACGGCGGCAATACAGCGCCGCTTCAGTGAAGCGGGAGGGAATTCACCGAAGGAGAAAGGTGCCGGAGACGAGAGTCCCGGTCAGCGCCTCCGGGTAATTGTGGAGAACAACCGCGTGGAGCTGCGGGTCGACCTGAGCGGAGAACATCTGCACAAACGGGGATACCGGCTGCGGCAGGGAGCCGCCCCCTTACGGGAGACCCTGGCGGCGGGAATTATCCTGTGGGCCCTGGAGATCCGGCGGAAGAGGCACCCGGAAGCAGCCTGGCCGGAAAGGATCCATGATCCCTTCTGCGGCTCCGGAACCATCCCCATCGAGGCGGAGATGCTGCGCCTGGGAATCGGTCCCGGGGCAGGACGGGAGTTCCTCTTCATGCAGCAGCCCCACTTTCGTGCGGCCGCCTTCGGGCACCTCAGAAAAAAGGCTGCGCAGCCCTCCGGTCAGCCGCCGGCGTGCAGGGTCGGCGGCTCGGACTCCTCACGGGAAATGCTGGAGATTGCCCGGCAGAACTGTGCCGCGGCGGGACTGGAAATCGGATTCGATTACGCTGACGCCCTCGGCGCTTCTTTGGACAGGATATTTTCAAACGGAACCCTGATTATCTGCAATCCGCCCTACGGCGAGCGCCTGGCGGAAGGCGGGGTTCTGCTTTTTAGAAGGATTTTCGCCAGGATACAGGAGACGGGATGTTCCGGAGTTATTATCCTGCCCCGCGCCCTGGAAGCAAAGCTTCCCCATGACGGATTTACCCGGAAACTGAGCTTTACCAACGGGGGAATCCCGGTATCCGCGGTCTACCTGGACTGACGGACGGCTGCGTTCAGCGGACGGTAAAACTCGATTCAATCCGTCTGTCTGCCCCCTCCAAACCTATCCGGTGGGTCCCCGGACTCAAGGGGAAGCGAAGGGAAACGAAGTCTCTGCCCCTGGCCTGCAGGCTGCCGTTTATACTGAGAAGCAGCTCCCCCTGACCCTCAGCCTCGATACTCAGCACCTGGCTTTTCCCCGGAAGAGTGGGATCGAGATAAAATACCGCCCCATCCGCGGGAGAAAGGATTCGCAGGGCCTGGTCCATTCTGTACTTCCAGGGAAGTCCCCGTTCATCTCCCCAGGACCGGTACAACGAAGGCATGTAGATTCCGTCCTCCCGGTGAGCGCCGCAGGTATCCGGCTCGGTGCCGGTCCGGAAGTACTCCTCCAGGCTCCCGGGACAGTGAGGCCCGGCCCGTTCTCCCGTCAAGGGACAGATCCTCACCAGGACAATCCCCGCGGGAGGAGAGCCGGGTTCTTCCGTTACCCGGTAGACCGGATTTTCCTGCAGAGCCGTCAGAACAGCCACCGCAGCTGCTGCGGGGATGGAGCTGCCGGGACGACCGATAACCGTCTCCCCGGAGAAATTCCCCATCCAGATCCCCAGGGCCACCTTTTCCGTGGCCCCCAGGGCCCAGATATTGTTGAACTGGTTGGACGTCCCTGTTTTAAACATTGCGGGATAGGAAGTATTCAGGATACTGCCGGAACCAAAGCCGGTGATCCGTCCCGACTCGGAGGAGAGGATATCCCGGATCAGAAAGGCGGTCTCCCGGGACATCACCCTTCGTGGGGAAGATCCCGGGAGCTCCCGTTCCACCGACGAGGAGAGAAACAGCCCGTCGCGCTGAAAAACCGAGAAAGCGCTAAGCAGTTCCAGCAGGCTGATCTCCGCGTTTCCCAGGGCAATACCTGCCCCCAGGGAATCCCTCTGGTCCTCAAGGGAGTCAAAACCCAGGGCAAGGAGCCAGTCTGCAAAATCCGCAACGCCGGTCCGCACCACAGTATGGACGGCGGGTATATTCAGACTCGAAGCCAGGGCTACCCGCAGCCGCACGGGACCGTGAAAGGTATTGGAAAAGTTCTCCGGAAGATACACGGCCTCGCTGCCGAAGGCTGAAGGGATATCCGGCAGGAGCGTGGCGGGAGTCATCCCCTTCTCCAGGGCAAGGGCGTAGAGGAAGGGCTTGATGGTCGAACCCGGCTGACGCCTGATCCGGACTCCGTCGATCTGCCCCTGGCTTTCGGTGTCGAAAAAATCAGCCGAACCGACCCAGGCCAGGACCTCCCCGGTCTCCACGGAGATTGCGAGTCCGGCGCCGTTGCTTATCCGGTTCTCTCCGGCGGAATCGACCCTGGCGGAGATCTCTCCCTGAAGGATTTCCTGCACCTCCGGGTCAAGACTGCTGACAAACGCTTCTTTGCTGTTTATTCCAGGAAGGCCGTCGACATAGCGCACAAAATGGGGCGCCCGAAAGGGCCAGGGCTCTGTTTTCCCGATAGCTGCACCTCTTTCGGTAACTGCTCTCAGCTTCTTCCGGTCCGTTACAATTCCAGCCCGGTGCAGCAGATTCACGGCAGCCTCGATGCTGCCGCCCTGCCGGGGATCGTAACGCCGGGGATTCCGGGGGATGAGGGCCAGCAAAGCCGATTCTTCCGGGCTGAGGCTCTGAATATTCCGGGAAAAATACTCCCTGGCGGCGGAGGCGACGCCTTCAACATTGGACCCCATGGGCAGGGTATTGAGCCACAGCTCGAGGATTTCCCCTTTCGACAATCGAGCCTCTATACGCAGGGCATTCCAGGCTTCACGAAGTTTCCCCCCCAGCCCCGGTCCTTCGGGAGCCGCTCTTCCGGCTAGCTGCATGGTAATGGTGGAAGCTCCGGAGACAACACCTCCTGCACGTAGATTCGAGACCGCCGCCCGGACTGCCGCCGCCGGGTCCACCCCGGGATGCAGGAAAAACCTGTCGTCCTCTCCCGCGATGAATATGGCAAGCAGATACTGGGGCAAAGCATCCAGGGGCAGGTATTCCCTCCGCAGCCCCTCATCATTGACCGGCAGCACCTGCAGGAGCCCGCCCCTCCGGTCCTCCACTCTCAGGCTCCAGGGGCCTGAGCGGAGCTCCCGGAGTTCAGGGAAGGGAAGAAGCAGGGAGAGGCCTGCAAGCAGAGCTGCCGCAAGAATGCAGACCCAGGGCAGAAACAGCAGACCGGAGAGGGAGCGTTTACTCAATGATTACCAGCCTTCCGGCTCCCCTGCCGAATACCTCCTCCTCGTAGATTCCCCGGATCTCCGCCGGAGGAGTCGGAAATATACCCTTCCCTGTGGCACGTACCAGAAAATCGAGCTTCTGCTGTCCGGCGTAGAAGTGCCGAAAGTAGCAGCGGGCCTCATTGTCGAGAATCTTCCGTTCCGGCGCCAGGGAGCGGAAAATCATGAGGTCGGGATAGTAATACCCCTCGTCAAGGACCGTAATCTCCTCACCGTAGACCGTCTCCCGCTGAAAGCTGCCGCCGTCGGCTCCCCCCTCTTCCGCATAGCTGCGGGTACTGATCAGGTTCGCATCGACAATCTCGCAGCCCGAGGGGACGGGCACACGGAGCAGGGCCATGGAGCGGTCCCTGGCGGAGGAGACTGTCACCCGTACCCGATAGGTCTCTCCGGCAGCAAGGGTCGTAACCTTCTTCCCGTCCAGGCTCTCCATGGAGGTATATACGGAAAATCCCTCGTCCCTCGGCAGAGCGGCCTCGGCGGGCAATCCATAGCTGATGGTACCGGAGTAAAACACCGGGGAGCTTCCACTGCGGTTGAAGCTCAGGGGCAGCACTGTATCCCTGGGCAGGGAAGCCGCAGGTTCCTCAAAGAGGGGAAGTTCAGCAGATACGGGGTCGGGATTCTCCGACGAAGCTGAGAGGATCGTCTGCCCCTGCAGACTGACCTCCGCGTTCAGCTCGCCGGAGGATTCGATGAAATCCCGGAAACTCTCTGCAAAACTTATCAGGACCCAGGTGTTGTCGTTCAGGGTCCCCCAGCGACCGTAGCGCTGACGCTGAATCAGGGTGTTTTGAACCCGGGTCAGCAGAGATGCCGGATCATCAAGGGAATGGAGAGCCATCTGCAGCAGAGAGAGTGCAGTCAGCTCCGAATCAAAGTAGAAACGCTTCTCATAGGTTTCGGTGATGTCCAGAGAGCGGGTACCGAGTTTCAGAAATTTCCGGACCCTTTCGAGGATCTCCCCGCCTTTATCGGGCCTGCCGATCTCGTTGAAACTGAGGGCCAGTAAAGCATATCCCGAGATTCCCAGGGCATCCCCCCGGGACAGGGCATCCTTCAGCTCCTCCTCCGGCCGGTCCCTCAGCAGGCTGCGTACATAAAGGGAGTAGAGCCTGGTGAAATCGGAAAGCGTCCCGTTGCCGTACAGTCCCTTGAGGTAGGCCATGAGCCGGTCTGTATCCGGTTCCTGTACATCGAAGTCTCCCACCCGTGCCAGCGCCAGGTAGTGGGCAAGGCGGACGCTCAGCCAGGCCGACGAGTACTCACTGCCGGGCCGGTATCCGAAACCGCCGTCCCGGTTCTGATAGCCCTTGAGCATGGTGAAGAATTTCTCCACCTCCCGGGAATCATGGACCGTATTGAAGAACTCCAGCTTATCCTTCAGAACCAGATGGGGGAGCACCCGGAACATTTCACCCTCAAGAATCTCATAGTCGGTTTCCAGAAGGCGTTCCACCAGATCCTTCAAAGGCCCCAGGGGATTGGGACTGAGGCGAAGACTGATGCTTCCGTACCCCGGTGCGATGGATGAAGGAACAAGCAGGGCCTCCTGCGCCGTATCGGACTCGTCCAGGGTCCCGGCTATGGTAAAGGATTCCCTTACCAGGGGTTTATCCACCGTCAGGGTCGACTCCAGGATCTCCGACAAAACCCCGGAGCGCAGAGTAAACTCGAGCTTTGCCTCTCCGCTCTCCTCTGCAAGCAGCGTAAAGGTCACCTCCCGGCTCTCGCCGGGTCCAAGGCTCAGGCTTTTTCGGGACTCCCCGTGGACACGGATCTCCGGCTCCGGGGAAGTACAGGCCAGGTCAATCTCCTGGACCTCGGCGGACAGATTGGTCAGAACGACTCCCGCTTCTGCAGTATCCCGCATCCTGAGCTTCCTCGGAAGAGCTGCCCGCATGGTGATGGGGTTCCGAACCGCCAGCTCCTCTTCCTTAAGACCGAAGCGGTTTCCCTTTACCGCCACCGCGGTGACCCGGTAGGTGGTCAGGGTATCCGGCAGGGTAAAGACCGCTTCGGCATACCCGTCAGGCCCGGTAACAAGCACTGGTTCAAAGACAGCCAGGGGAGAAAAGTCCTTCCTCCGCTCCAGCTTGCCCTCATCGTCACCGTCGCCGCCCTGAAGGTCCCTGACCTCGTAGGTTACCGGATTGATAAGCAGGGAACGGCTGTCCGCTCCCAGTACACCCAGGGGAAACTTGTGTTCGGCATAAAAAAAGCTCATGGGATCCGGAACATGATAATCGACGAGGTCCACGACTCCCCGGTCAACCGCCAGAAGGGTGACCTCCGCAGCTTCCACCGGGACACCGCCGGAGCTTACCCGAATTCGTGCCCGTCCCTCGTCTCCCGGACGGTAGAGCTTTTTATCCTGGCTCACGGAGACGTCCAGTGCAAGGCTCTCGGGACTGACCCGGAGACGGGCGATACCGAAAAGCCCCCGGGGCTTGCCCAGGTCCGGATCAAAGTAGCTTTTGGGAGCCTCGCCGCGGCGGGTATGGGAACTCAGGGCCACGTAAACCACCGGAATATGCTCACCCCTTACCGGAACATCGATGGTGGCCGCGGATCCGGAGAGTTCCACAAAACGTTCCTCAACGATACTTTCCCGCTCCACGGTCAGCAGATAGGTTCCCGAGGGCAAAGGTGATTTGACCAGAATCCGCGCCGTATCCCCGGGGGAATACTGCTCCCTGTCGGGAACAAGTTCGATATCCCCGGGATCCGGCTGGTTCCACTGAACATAGCTGGAACCCGTGGCGTAGAAGTCTATCTCCGAGAGGGCCCGTCTTCCTTCTCCGTCGGCGGCGGAGATGCGCAGTAGATACTCTCCCGCCTCGGGCGGGGTAATCTGGAACTCAAGTCTTTCTTTCCCGGCTTCCAGATCAAAGGCGGAAACGGGTTCTTCCACCAGTTCATAGCGATTGTTCAACCTGTCGTAGACCCCCCGCTGGCGGCTTACCTGCCAGCGCCTCCTGATCAGTTCTCCCCGGATTTCCTTACGTGGACCGCTGTATGCTGCACCGTCGGGTCGCACAAATACAGCCTCCACGGAGACCTTCTCCCCGGCTTTTACAAAGGTGGACCAGCCGCCCTCGTGTCCGTCAAGAAACCTGGACCCGATGTAGAAGGCCGCCGGATGTACCAGCACCGAAGCCCGGGCGGCCAGTTCCTGCCTTGACTGGTCCCGGACGGCAAGCTCTGCCTGATAACGGTAGGGGAGCCCCGGAATATGATCTCCCCCGCTCTCCCGGGAGAGCAGAACCGTCCCCGTTCCGTCCAGGGCGCCCCGGTCCTCCTCCACGACCTGAAGTCCGCCCCAGCGCCGGGGAGCGAAGCGATAATCCCGCCAGGATGTTCCCGGGGGGACATAGGACCAGGGTTCCCGCATCCATAGGCTGTGGTAGAGACCTCCGGCAAGGGAGCCTCCGGAGAGGAAACGGGCCGTCCCTGTCATGTTGACGGTATCCCCGGAATAAAGCAGCCTCTCGGGGGATTGAAGCTTTACCTCGAAGGCCGCCCTGCGGAACTCCGCCACGGTAAAGGGGATCTCCTCGGTATGCCCCTCCCGCCGGTAGATGATGCGGTACTGTCCCGGCTCGAGCTCCTCGGGCAGGGTAAAACTGCCGTAAAAGCCGCCGGAAGCACTGCTTGTGCCCTCCGCACGATGGAAGGCCTCGGCCCTGTAGCGCTGCTCGCTCACCTCCAGGGTATAGGGTCCCTGGTAGGGGCTGTAGCTTCCGGCGCTCCAGCTGCGGTCGATTCCCCGGAAGGTTACCGTCTCGCCCTTCCGGTAGAGTCCCCGGTCGGTAAAGATAAAAGCCTCCATGCGCTCTTCCTCGATACTGCCGGGACGGGTAAAAGAGTAGACGCCGAAGTGATACTGGTTATGGGACCCGTTGGGGATAAACTCCGCCCTGTCCGCACCATTGCTTACACGGATACGCAGCCTGTCTCTCCCATCCACCAGAAAAAACCTTGAGTACTCACCCTCGGAAAAGGAAATTTCCCCCAGCCCTGACTGGTCGGTCAGGGTTTCAGCCAGAGCTGTCCGGTTTCTGAGGAGCTCCACCCGGGCCCCGGCTATCGGCTCTCCCGTCGACAGGGAGGCCGCCCAGACCAGGGCCCTGTTGTGGGCGATCCGCGTCGTTATTCCGATATCGGTGACCTGAAGCTGAAGGTTGCGCTGTTCCCAGGAATTTCGCTTGCCCTTTTTCTCCTCACCGAAATTCCAGGAGATACCCACAGTGCCGAAGCCCTGAGGATTCAGGTAAGGAGAAAGATCGAGAACCTCAAAGTGCTTGGTATTCCGGGGGAGGCTGGAAAAATCGTAGGGTTCCAGGGCCTTCGCATCAAAGGATGAGTAGGGATCATCGATGGACGATATGTGCCAGAGCCCGTCAAAAACATTCTGATACTCATAGATGATCTTCGGGTCAAACTGTGCTTCCAGCATGCGGCTTCCGGTGTCGGGAAAATAGTAGTACCTGGTTGCGGGTCCTACCTCCACATCCAGGCTTTCACCCGCAGCCAGGCTCCTGCCGTGGACATCCCTGAGCCCCGGGGCAATATCCACCCTGTAGACCGACTCATACTCCACCGGCAGATTGTTGAGCTTGATGGTATTGTCCCAGATCTCGATATGATCGGCGATATCATCGACCTCCAGGCTGGTGGAAATAAAAGGGGCTATCTCCTCCGGCTCCGTCTCCCCCAGGGGATGGCTGAACTCGAGGAAGAGGGGATTCGCATCCCCCTTGTCGCTCCCGGGAAAGGTATAGGAATAACTGCGCATGCGTCTGAAGACGAAGGGTTTCAGGGTCCGGAAGCTGCGCATCGAATCCTCCGTCCTTCCAAGGTATCCCTCGTCGGAAGCCGCGCCGGATTTCAGTACAACCTGGACATCACTGTCCTCAGGCAGGATCCTGTCCAGGGTCAGGACCAGGGTCCGTTCCAGTCGCTGCGCCGGTCCATCAAAGCTCTCCTCCCCGGGCCTTTCGGCCCTGAAGGAGTACTCAGTATTCCCGCTCCGGACCGACAGAAAGGAGGCTGTATACTCCGGATTCACCGGCCAGGTGAACTCACAGGTAATGTGCCGGGCGGTTTCCGGGGGAACGTCATCCTGATCAACCAGACCGAAGCTTTCCGGTTTTCCGGCGTAAACCTGGGAGAAATCGAGATGTTCCGTATGAAAGGTAAACTCCAGGGCTTCATCGAGCTTTTTACCCCCCAGGCTGGCAATTCCCCGCTTCAGGCTCACCCGATATTCCCGCTGCCCCTCAAAAGGCTGAGAGGGCTCAAAGCTGAGCAGGCGTGAACCGTACCAGCGAAAGAAACCGTCCACAGGAGGCTCGATGCTCAGATGGGGATGCGTCTTCAGGGGATCTCCCAGCTTCGAAAGGGGGACCATGGGCTGGTTGAAAGCCACATAGATATCCGGTCTCTTCATCTCCACCGGAAGCTCCCCTTCAGGGCCATAAGCCGTTACCGTCAGGGAATCAGCGGTCTCAACAGGAGAAAAAAACTCGTCTCCTTTGACGTCGGCATCGTAATAGACGATTCCCCCCTCCCGGTTCAGGGACGACTCTTTCAACCCCAGCTGCAGCGCCTCACTTGCAGCACCTCCCTTTACGGCGGAGCTAAAACTCACTTCGGGAGCCCCTCCACAGCCGGTAATCGAGACTGCAAAAAAAATAGATAAAACCGGGAAAATAAAGCCTTTAAGGATGAGACCGATGTTTTTCATTTTTACCTTGTTCCTGCCCTTGATGTTTTTGCTGATTTCGAAAGCCAGTATAGCAACATTCACCAGGACACTCCACAAGAAAAGACAGGCAGAACCATCACTTGATAATTTTTCCGGAATAAGAAGTGCCGGAGCCGGTGATATGGATTACAATGAAAGGGAGGAATGGAAATCAACACAAAAACCAAGGCAGGTCTCATTACCGTGATCCGGGTACTGCGAAGACTCTGGACGGGCGGGCCAGCCAGCCGGGCTACACTGGCCCGGGAGCTCGAACTGGACAAGTCGACCCTGACCAAGGTATGCGGAAGGCTGATCAAGGCCGGTCTCATACACCGGGTCATGGAAGGTACGGTAGGGCGTCAGGGCGGAAGACGTCCCACCCTGCTGGACATCAGGGCCGCGAAAGGAGCCGTCGCCGGTCTGGAAATTCAGCCGGACCGCATACGCATGGTGTATACGGATCTTCAGGGGCAGACTCTTATGGAAGAGACCCGGGAAATCCTCAGCAGCAACAGAAAACTCAGCGCCATACTCGATACAGTGGCAGAAGGTTTCTCCCGCGACCGTGACGGACTCCCCGTTCTGGGAGCGGGCATCGCCATCCCGGGGATCATCGATCCATGGGAGGGAAAAATTCTCCGATCAACACCCCTGCAGGTGGACAAGGCCTTCCCCCTGGCAGAGGAGATGGAGCAGCGCCTTGCGGTTCCGGTGATCTGCGATAACGATGCCAACTGCTGCGCCTGGGGATCCATTTTCGCTATACCCGACCTGGGAAACCGGACCAGTTTCGCAGCCCTGCTTGGGGATCTTCGGGGCAGTGTTTTGTCCACCGGCTTCTCCCTTGTCCTCGGGGGCGAAGAGGTCTACCACGGTTCCGGATATTCCGCCGGAGAGTTCCGGAGCATCTTCTGTCCCGAAGGAGGGGACAGGCAGTTTGCCGCTGCTGCACGGCCCCGGGAAGAAACACTCCCGGCTCATACCCCGGCAGACACTATGGAGGAACTCTGCCGAAATACAGCCTTCCTGGTGAATATGCTGAACCTCAATGCCGTTGCCATCGCCGGGACCCTGGCGGATGAGCGTGAAACCTTCAGTTCCACCCTTCAGCGGGAGATCAGGCGCAACTGGATTTATCCCCCCGCCCCTGAATGCCCGGTCTATTGCGCCCCCGGAGGAAAGCACTCGTCCGCCTTCGGCGCCGCCGCACTCTTTCTGCGGCAGCTCTGCCGGGTTCCTGTTCTGAGCAGAACAGGATACGGTTACGACGGAAGCCTGTTTCTCAGGGTTTTCGGTTCCTCCCTCTGATCCGGGTCATCATCATCCGGAAAACGGCTTGCCTTCTCATTCCTGACTATTTAGATTATATATACGGTTTCAAGAAAACCGACAACTCAAAATCCGAGGAGGACTATATGAGTCATACTTTACCCGATCTGCCCTATGCGTTTAACGCGCTGGAACCATATATCGATGCCCGTACCATGGAAATTCATCATGACAAACACCACGGAGGCTATGTATCGAAACTGAACGATGCCCTGTCAAAGCACCCGAATCTGGCGGAGAAACCCCTGGAAGAGCTGCTGTCGGATCTCAGCGCCGTTCCAGAGGATATCCGTACCGCCGTCCGGAATAACGGCGGTGGTCACTTCAACCACAGTCTCTTCTGGAAGGTCCTGGGTCCCGGAGGCGGCAGTCCCGAGGGAGACCTCAAAGCGGCTCTGGAGAGCACCTTCGGCAGCCTGGAGGCTTTCAAGGAGAGTTTCAGCAATGCCGCGGCGACCCGTTTCGGCAGCGGCTGGGCATGGCTGTCCGTTGATTCCCAGGGAAAACTGGTGGTTCACTCAACCCCGAACCAGGACACGCCCCTGGCAGAAGGCCTGCGTCCGATCCTCGGACTGGATGTCTGGGAACACGCCTACTACCTGAATTATCAGAACCGCAGGCCCGAATACATCAAATCCTTCTGGGAAGTGGTCAACTGGAAGCAGGTGGCAAAGAACTTCAGCGCTGCATGAGAAATCAGCTGGCTCTCCCGCCCCCAAGGCGGGAGAGCTTTTCTGCCGAAAGGCAGGGTATTTTGCCTTTTGGGAACCTCTAAAACCAGAGGCGCCTTTGATAAAATCCGGAAAAAGGTCTACCCTTATGGGGTATGAAACGTGACTCCTCTGCCAGCGATCTTGTCAAGCTCTCCTATTTTGCCGACATGGCAAAGAGGATTACCTCCGCGTATACCGTCTCCGAAACAATAAAAGCCCTTCAGCATCATATAGGAACAATATTCTCTCCCAGGAACTGGTCCATCCTGCTCACCGAGCCGGAGAGCGGAAAGCTTCGTTTTCAGGAGGTTACCGGAGAGGGGGCCGACAAGCTGAGGGGACAGGAAATACCCCGGGGCTCGGGAATCGCCGGCTGGATAGCGCGAAACGCTCTGCCCCTGATCGTGGAGGATGTCTCCAAAGATCCGCGTTTTGATCCAAGCATGGACGAACTGATAGGATTTACCACCAAATCCATCATAGGGGTACCCCTCATCAACCGCGGCAGGGTTTTCGGCGTAATCGAACTTGTCAATAAACTTGACGGAACCAGCTTCAGTCCCCTGGAGCTGAAAACCCTGGTCACCATCGCCGAATTCGGGGCTATCGCGATAGAGAAAGCCTATTATACCGCGGCCCTGAAAAGAATCGCCATGACCGACCCCCTTACCGGAGCACTCAACCGGCGGGGCATGGAAAAATCCCTGGAACGGGAACTTTCGCGGTGCAAACGAAAAAGCGCACCCGTCACGATCCTCATGTTCGATGTCGACCATTTCAAGGAGATCAACGACACCTACGGGCACATCAAGGGAGACGAAGTGCTGAAGGAACTGGCGGATGTCCTGAAAAAAAATGTCCGAAAAGCGGATATTATCTGCCGCTACGGAGGCGATGAGTTTGCGGTCATCATGCCCGAAGCAGGCCCGGAAAAGGCCGAGTTTGTCAAAAGCCGGATCCAGGCCCATCTTGCCATCGAAAACGATCGGCGGGAATTCCCCTTCGGCGTCAGCATCGGTATCCATTCCGGAGAACCCGATACCCTGGCGGATATCTTCGATTCCGCCGACAAGGCCCTCTATTTTGAAAAGACCCGCAAGATTGAGATGGACATAGACAATCTGAGTACAAATCTGCCGGAATTCCTCTGATCAATCCATTGCCGTACATGGCGCTCTTGCTCATCTGCCGCAGGGAGTGATACTGTTCGCCCATGTCCGGATCCATCGCCCCCCTTATCCTGGAAAAACTTGCCGTCCTTTTTCTTCTTATCGGGACCGGCGGCTTAGTACGCAAAGCAGGCCTCATCTCCGAGGAAGGAGAATCCGTCGTCAGCACCCTGCTGGTGGACCTCTTCTGGCCGGCTCTTATCTTTACCTCCATTACCATGAACCTGAGCAGGGACGATATTCTCCGCAATATCAGCCTGCCCCTCTTTGCGGCTGTAACCATCCTCACCGGCGGAGGTCTGGGACTTATCGCCGTAAAGCTGATGAAATACCGGGGTGTCCGGCGAAACAGCTTTCTGTTCCAGAGTATGATGAACAACTTCGTCTTTCTGGTTCTTCCTTTTGCAGTCCTCTTCCTTCCCGAACGGGGAGCGGGACTTCTTTTTGTGCATAACCTGGGGACAATCCTGCTTCTCTGGACTCTCTGCGTCCCGGTGCTGCAGGGAGAAAACCGCGACAGGGAAAAGGTACTGTTCAAGAGCCTTCTGAAGAACCCGGGAATCATATCCACCCTGGCTGCCATTATCCTGGTGCTGACAGGGCTCAATACCCGGCTCCCCGCGGCGATTACAATAACCATGGATTATCTTGGTGCCCCCACCATGGCCGTTGCGATGCTGGTAGCCGGTTCACGAATCGCGGGAACCGGCCTCAAGGCAGTCCGCCTGGACGCCTGGAACCTGCTGATCGCCCTGATACGGCTTATCCTGGTTCCCCTTATCCTGCTGGGACTCTCCCTGATAATCTGGAACGCCGGACTGGCGGGCCCGGAGACCCTGCTGATCTTCATGCTGGTCAACATCGTCCCCGTGGGGGTCTTTTCCGTCAGCCTTGCCAACAAGTACAGGGCATCCCCGGAGCTCATGGCCCAGTCGGTCGCCCTGACTCACGTAATCGGCGCGGGTACAATGCTTGTCTGGCTGCTTGTACTGCAGAAGATGCCCTTTTTTCCCTGATCCGACATAAGGAGGAGACCCATGGACGCAGACCGTTTTTACCGCCGTATGCTGAAAATCGCCAAGGAGAAGAGCAGTGAGGAAGAACGCCTGGACTGGATCCGGGATGCCTTTGTGGAGGGGCTCCCTCCCCTTCCCGGAGAGATGGGCATCGACCTCTTCTGGGAAATCGCCGATCTTCTGGATATGCGAAGCACCCTGCAGGAACAGCGGCCCCGGGAAGAGTTTCTGCAACTCGCCGTAATCCTTACCCAGGTGGTGGAACTCTTCCGGGAAGAGTTCGGCGCCACGGAAGGTGAGTTTCCCGATGGACTGTGGGAGATAGTACGGGACTGTGTAAACGACTACGCCCTGGAACTGGACGAGGACCTGTTAAACTACCTTATGGGCCTGGTGCTGGATCACGGGAAGATATAGGCCAGCAGGGTAATAAAGATAAGCGCCGGAAGCAGGTTCGCGATCTTTATCTTTTTGATCTCCAGAATCGACAGGCCAAGGCCCACCAGAAGTACACCCCCCACGGCGCTCAAGGCTGCGATCATCTCCGGAGTAAAGAGTTCGTGCAGCCAGGACGCAAAGAGGGTAAGTCCCCCCTGAAACAGAAAGAGAGGAAGCGCGGAAAAAAGGACCCCCACCCCCAGGGATGCAGCCAGGGCGATGGATGAGAAACCGTCCAGAACGGCCTTGGTCATCAGCAGGGTCGGCTCGCCCCCCAGCCCCTCCTCAAAAGCACCGAGAATCGTCATGGAACCCATGCAGAAGAGAAAAAACGCCGTAATGAGCCCCTCGGTAAAGCCGGCGTGGGATATCTTCAAACGTGTTTTCAGTCTGTCGCTCAGGGAGTTCAGCCCGGCATCGATATCCAGAAGCTCCCCCGTAATTGCACCAAGAACCAGACTGAAGATCATGATAAGATAACGGTCCGACTTGAAGGCCATAGTAAACCCCAGGACCAGGGTAAAAAGACCGATGGCCTGAAAGACGATCCCGCTGATCTTCCTGGGCATCCTGGAATGTATCAGCAGTCCCAGAAGACTGCCGGCAATCACGGTGGCGGTGTTGGTTATGGTTCCGATCATTGATGAAACTGGTACTCCTTTGATTCTGTTCAATGAGACAGTCTCAAGGATTCAGGAAAATCGCCTTTTCTGCAATACCCTGACGCCGCACATCTTCAGACCACGGGAAAAGTAATGTAAAACACGGGGACAGGTTTGCGGGAAAGCGTAATACTCCCCTGAAGCTGTTTGACAAAGGCTGGAATCAGCTGCATCCCCAGGGACCGGGCATCGTTAAAATCGATATCCTCCGGGAAAGGACGTCCGGAATTGGAAAGCGTAAGGGAATATTCACCCCTGCTGAAATCCTGCGTCAACTGTACCGTGAAGGACGGATCTTTTTCTTCACCGAAGCCGTGTTTGAGAGCGTTTATCGCTATCTCGTTCGTCAGCAGCGCGATGGGTATCGCCCTCCGGTGGTCCATGGAAATCTCCGCGACATCGTTGACTATCCGGATCGGGAACGATGAAAATGAAAAGACCGTTTCCAGGACCTCCTGCAGGTAGGTATGCAGATTTATACTTGAGAAGCTGTTTCCCCGGTACAACCTGGTGTTAAGAATATTGATGGCCTCAATATGCCGTTCTATATCCGACAGATCAACCTGATTCTCCAGTGTCGTACTTTTAAGCCTGATGAGGGACAGAATCATCGCCAGGTTATTCTTTGCCCGGTGACTGAACTCCTTCATCAGATAATCCTTTTCCTCCACCAGGGACTGCAGATGCTGCTCTTCGTTTTTCCTGCCGGTAATGTCCCTGACTATTACAACAAGCGCATTCTCGTTGGGAAGAGGAGTCGCGCTTACTTCTACAAAGAGGCTGTTGTCTCCCGCGGTCCGATGAATCGTCTCAAAGGTTTCTCCTCCGCTCTCCATAATCCGGTGAAGATGGTCGTGAACATCCTTTCCTGTCTCCAGCAGATCGATATCCCCGATGGACATCTCCAGAAGCTCCGCTCTCGGGAATCCGGTCAGCGAACAGTAGGCACCGTTGACATCGGTTATGTGTGCATTGCCGTCGATCAACAGAAAACCGTCCTGCATGGTATGAACGATGGTTCGGTACTTTTCTTCCGCCAGCTTCTGTTCGCTTATATCCATATTAAATCCGACGAAGCGGACAGGAACACCTTCCGCATTGAAGATCGCCTTGCCGCGGCCAGATATCCAGCGATAGCTGCCGTCTTTGGCCCGCAGGCGAAAGACAGATTCGTATATATCCCTGGCCCCCGAAAGATACTCCTCCACACTCCTGAAGGCCTGCTCCCTGTCCTCAGGATGCAGCAGCTCGCTCCAGGCTTCGGATGTGTAGGGCAGTTCATCGGGATCATAGCCCAGCATGCGGGCGAAACGGTCTGAATGATATGCCTCGTTGGTTTCCAGGTTCCAGTCCCAGAGCCCGTCCCGGCTGCCTTCAACTGCCATACGCAGGCGTTCCTCGCTGATCATGAGGGATTCCTCTGCTGCCCTGAGACTGGAAATATCGTGAAAAATAGCCTGCAGGCAGTCATCGTGAACCTTTTTACTGTTCATGATCACCGGGACAAGAGTCCCGTCTTTTTTCCGGATATTACGTTCCCGCTGTACGGTTTCACCCGCGTATACACGGCGGTAGGAGAGGGGATGCTCCGCCATTTCCTGCTGATCAAAAAGCACCCGGATATTTCTGCCCACCAGTTCTTCCCGGGAATACCCGGTAAGCTCGGTCATGTTTCTGTTAGCTTCGGTGATTATCCCCTCGGCATTGCCTATAAGAATGCCGTCTGCAGCCTGTTCAAAAATTGCCTTGAACCGATGTTCGCTTCTTTTCAGCTGTATTTCGACTTCCTTCTTTTCACTGATGTCCCTGGTAATCGACAAAATATGAGGTTCGCCGTTCAGGGTGATCAATCGTGCCGACATCAGACCGGTTTTCCGACTGCCGTCCCTGCAGCGGAATACGGATTCCAAGTTCTCAACGATTCCGTCCTGTTTCAAGCCATTGACCAGTTTTTCCCGGTCCTCAGGTGATGCCCAGATATCGATATCGGAGGAGAGACGGCCGATAACATCTTCCCGGGTGAATCCGGTCATAGAAGTAAATCCTTCGTTGATATCCACATAGAGACCATCGAGCCTGTTGATGTTTATCGAATCCGGGCTGGTCATGAATGCAGCCCGATACTTCTGCTCGCTCTCTTTAATCTTCGACGAGGCATCGAAGAGCTTGTAGGCCATCCGGATTGATTCGATCAGGATAAATTCCCCCGAATTCTTGAGAACATATCCGTACCCGCTGATCTGTTCCACCCGGTCAACGTACTGCTTTTCCGAGTGGCTGGTTAAAAAGATTATGGGAAGGTCCCGGATTTCGAGGATGCCCGCGGCCGCCGCTGTTCCGTCCATACCCTTGCCGAGATCGATATCCATGAGAACAAGGGAAATATCCGGATCCGATTGTACCAGGGATATGGCATCCTCTCCGTTTAACGCCGTATCAACAATAAAGTTGTGCTTTTTCAGTACCCGTGCTTCGGAGAGGGCGATAATAGATTCATCCTCGACCAGCAATATTTTTTTCGGCATTCAGGTCCCCAGAACTCCACCGGCAAGATACCTAGAAGTATACGGGACTTTCAGCGGGAAAACAAACAGCTCTGGTCGAAAATACGGGTCCCGGAAGAAAACGTCTGAGCACATAAACAGGCAGGCCGGCAGAAATTACCGGCCTTTTTCGTGCATCATGCACAACGCGGCTGCAGGGCATACCGGGATCAGCGGGAAAAATTGATTCGTCCCGGGAAATGTGATAGTCTGGAGTATAAACAATGGTTTATCCATAAAAATGTATCGAGGAGTATCCCATGAAAAAACCCGCAGCGGCAGCCGTTCTGTTTTACCTTGCCATCTTTACAGCTTTTATCCTTACAGGCTGCAGCGGCGGTGGGGCCGGGGGAGGAGAGCAACCCTATGCTCCTCAATCATCACTGGACGATATAATCCTGGACACGGATTTCTTACAACATGTCTATCTCGACATTACCCAGAGTCAGATTGCCAATACATCCGTGGATATGGAATACAGCCTTACCGATGGATCCACCTGGGTGGACTGTACCGACAATCCCCAACCGGTGGTATTGACGGTCGGAACCGGAGTGTGGATCCGTAATGAAGGAGACGGTTCATCCGAGCGCTTTCTCGGCCAGGTGGATGCTTTATCCGGTCCCGATATTAATGCGGGGGATGAGCTGTATGTCGGTGTCTATGACGCCGGAGCCAACACCTGGGACGATGTCTCCTCTGTGTCACCGGGAAATATCCTCAATATTCTTGCCTATATCCAAAATATCGGTACCGATGCCTGCCCTTCCGGTCACCGCTTCGACTTCTATATTTCGGATGACACGACAATAACGACTGCCGATACATTGATCCGCAGCTATGTGTATACCTCCGCTACAGCTGCCGGCGGAACAATGTCTTTCGTCCTCACCTTCCAGGTTCCCTCCGGCTTCTCCGCCGGGACCTACTACATCGGATATATCGCCGACGCAGGGAATACTGTCAGCGAGATGAACGAGGGCAACAACACCTCCGCTCCCGAGGGGGTTACTCCGCTGATCGTCAAGGACAATTCAGCAGTCCCGGGCGGGGCCGTTAAAATCTACAATTCCTGGGGTGAAGGGAACGGCTGGGAGAATAATGCCGACGGATACTACTGGATGCCCTACGAGGTCCTGAAAAATAACCGGATGCTGGTGAGCTACTACTACAACGATTTTACCCGGGAGTATAATCCCACCTCTGTACTGGTCTTTTCACTGACCCATCCGGAACGGGATAAGCTGCGCGTTACCGTCGGCCTGGGAGATCCAGCTGATCCGTATATGAAAAAAACATTTCAAAGTGAATGGAACAGCACAGACCTGATCAGCGGAGCGATCCCTTTTCCAGCCAACAGCATGATCCTGGATATAAGTGAGTTCGCAAGCGGCATCAACAGCTACGATCTCTTTTTCATGGTGGAAAATTCCAGCGGTACTTCCGGTTCACTTGGCAATCTGAGTCTCGAACTCTACGGCGATTATGATTCCCCCGCAATAAGAACGCTGAATTCTGTCTCCACCACATTACCCGCAACCCTTTCTGCAAACGCAGAAACAACCGTATACCTCAGCACTGCAGGAGAACTGACCCTGACCGAACAACAGCAGATTCTCCCCATGTCCCGTTCCACGAGCCTGTCGGGCATTACTTTTAATGAACGTATGCCCTCCTCCGGAGAAATTGCCCGAAACATAGACCGCTACGGAGTGTATATTCCCGGAAAAAACTACAACACAATAGTCAAGCAAGGTTTCGGAACCGGATATGCCCCCCCGTCTCGAAGCGTATGGGAAAGCACCAGGATCCTGGAGAGTATCGATACCGGAATAACCAGGGGTACACTGCCCATGGCGGTTGACAACTCCGCCAGCGTTTATTTCCCCCCAACAGGCAATCAGGGATCCGAAGGTTCCTGTTCAGCCTTCTCGGTGGGCTATTACATCCAGACCTATACGGAAGCAAAGGAACACAACTGGGATCTTTCTTCAACAAGCTGGACCGGCGGCGCCACAGGTTCACCATCTTCAAACCTGGATAAAATTTTCAGCCCGGATTTTATCTATCATCAGATAAACGACGGCGGTGATAACGGGTCGAACATCATTCAGGCGGCCGGGCTGGTAACCAGAATCGGCGGCGCGACATGGAACACCATGCCCTACGATACTGCTGATTCAACCTCCTGGCCATCGGAGGCCGCCTGGCGGGAAGCCCCGAAATACCGGGGGCGGGAACCGGCCAAGTATTATTGGGACAATCTTTCAGCCGGTTATTTCGTTATAGAAGACGATTCAGGCATTCAGCTTCTGAAAAGTCTTCTCAACGCGGGCTACTGCGTCAGTACCGGTATTGCAGCAGAAACGGTGTATAACGGACTCGATATCAATGACGTCGTGAATTCGGCTGTTACGTGGACATCCACCAATCATGCCCAGACTATTGTAGGCTATAAGGAGGGGACCTCGTGGGACCCGTCAAATCCCGACTCCTGATCATACTCATGATCCCGGCAATTGCGGCTCCAGCGTTCTCTTCAGGTCCCCGGGAGAGAGCGCAGGAAAACGTGGTCAATCCAGCCCCGGAGACTGAAGCGTCAGGCGGTCTTACGGGGGGATTCAGGAAAGCGGAAAAGGACAATCCTCATGTAATCGAATCTGTCCGTTTTCTGAAAGCAGAAATGGACGCCCGGGGGATCAGGGTTCAGGAAGTCCGCAGTTCGGAAATCCAGGTTGTATCGGGATATAAAGTGCATCTTGTGGCTGAGTACCGAAAAAATGGAACCAGCGACGTTCTGGATGCCCTGATCTATCTGCCTCCCCGGGGAGAGCCTCAGTTATTATCGCTTACATACGGTGCTGAATAAAAAGCAGGAGTCAGCTGTACAGGTCTGAAGCTTCCCCCTCAGGCATACCACCGGCAAAACAGCCGCTGCAGCAGGTCCAGGACCGCAAAAAAGAGAAGTCCCGCCAGGCTCAGGGCCATGATGCCGGCGTACATACGGGTGTAGGAGATCCTGGACCAGCTGTCCATGATGTACCAGCCTATCCCCGTCTGAGTGGCGAAGGTCTCAGCCAGAAACAGCACCGCGAAGGCGGTCCCCAGAGTCAGCCTCAGGGAGCTGAAAATCCGCGGAAGCAGGGCAGGCAGAATCACGTGGACCAGAAGGTCCCGCCTGCTTCCCCCCAGGGTATAGAGAGAGTCGAAATAATGCCTGTTGATTCCCGCGGTTCCGTCCCGAATTTCCAGGTAAAACTGAAAGAAAACGATCAGGGCCACGAGAAATATCTTTGAAAGGTCCCCAAGCCCCAGAAAGAGCAGAATGATCGGCAGAAGGGCGATTTTCGGAACCGGAAAGAGAACATAGACCACGGGGCTCACGACAGAGTCCGCTGCGCCGACGGTCCCGGAAAGAATTCCCAGAACCAGGGCTGGAACAAAGGCCGCAGCCAGTGCGGCCAGCACGCGAAAGAGAGAAGAACCGAGATGGAGCATCAGTTCGCCCCTGACAATCTCCGTAAACATTTCACGGCCGACGGACACGGGGGAGGGCAGAAAGGGCCGGGCCACCAGGAACGAAGCGATCCACCACAGGGCAAAGAGGAACACCACGGCAAAGGCTGTCCTTTTCATATCCTGCCTCCGGCGGGCTTCGCGGTAATGCTTTCCAGGGTATTCCTGATTTCGACACAGCTGGAAAAAAAACCGCCGCTTTTTCGGTCCCCTGCCCTGGAGGATGTATTGCTGATCCTCGTGATGCCGCCCTGCATGTCCATTACATGAATCTCATCGCTCAGATAGGCGGCCTCTTCAATGCTGTGGGTAACCAGGATAATCGTCATGGCCCTCTCCCGGTGAACGGCAAGCAGGTAGTCCTGAAGCTGTTCCCGGGTCATGGCGTCCAGGGACGAGAAGGGTTCATCCAGGAGCATCAGGTCCGGGTCGAGGACCAGGGAGCGCCCCACGGCGAGGCGTTGCTTCTCTCCTCCCGAGAGCTTTGCGGGATAGCTTTTTTCCTTGCCCCCGAGACCCAGCTCCCCCAGGACCCGGTCGATCCTGAAAGCCCGTTCAGTCCGGGAAAAACCCCGGAGCCTGAGGCCCAGGGCCATGTTCTCGCAGACCGTCTTCCACGGAAAGAGCCCGTACTCCTGCAGGATTACCGCCGTCTTCTCCCGTCCTCTTTGGGGAGCCTCCCCGTTCAGGAGCAGACCTCCCCGTTTGGCAGACAGGAGCCCGGCGATGAGATAAAGCAGGGTTGTCTTTCCGCAGCCCGATGGCCCTATGACCACATGCAGCTTCCCCGCCTCAAAGGAGTGGGAAAGTCCCCGGAACACCCGCTGTCCGGAGCTATAGTCAAAATCCAGGTCCCGGATATGAATCATCTAAGGTTTTATTGCTCCAGTTCTTCAACTACGGCATCAAAACAGAGATCCTCGTATTCCGGAGGGGCTTCAATCATTCCGCGCCGCATCATCCAGTCGGCGGCAGCGCTTATCTCCTCCCGTTCCGGAAGCCGGGGATACTCATACTCCACAAAGGAGAAGCTTTCCCTGATCACCGGCGGAAATCCCATTACGTCCACCAGAAAATCCCGGTAGGCGTCAGGATCGGTGTTGATATTCCTGCAGGCTTCCCAGTAGGCCCGGTAGACCCGCACTATCTCATCGGAGCGCTCCCGGAGGACCTCCCCGTCAAAGAGCATGACCCCCGGATCCATACCCAGGGCATTGCTGTCTCCCAGGGGCACCGCACCTCTGGCCACCGCGAGGGCATAGAGAGGTTCAGGAAGACAGGCTGCAGGGAGCTTTCCGTTAAGAAGAAGTTCCATCCTTACCGGGATTTTGGGTACCGCCAGGGGCTTGAACCCGGAATCCGGAATCCCTGCCTCGCTGAGCAGGCTGGAGGCCACGTACTCGATCACGGTATTGGATGAGACACCGATCTCCTTTCCTGCAAGATCCGCGGGGCTCCCGGCATTCGATCCCGGGGCGGCGGCCAGCCCGTAGCGTCCGGTGGTAATGGAGGCAATCCGGACGTCCATGCCCCCGGTAAAAAGGAGGATCGATCCGATGGCATCGGCAATGATTCCATCGATCTGCCCTGCCTGGAAGGCTGCATCCCGTTCCACGGGATTCTGAAACATCACCAGTTCAACCGCCGCCCCTGCATCGGAAAAACGACCCTCCTCCCGGGCGACCAGAAAAGGCAGGGAATCGGCATCCGGGAGAAGTCCGATTTTAAGGGCCTCGTCAGGTTTTTCACCGGCACCTCCGGCAAAGAGCAGGGCGGAAACAGAAAACAGCAGAATGAGAAAAATTGTTGTTCGTTGTGCAGACATTACGACTCCTGACCCGAATTCCAGCGGCGCGCCCTGGATGACGGGAGCCCCAGAAGGTCGAGGACCCGGTAAAGGCTCTGGTCAACAAGCTCGTCGATGCTTTTCGGCTGGGTATAAAATGCGGGAACAGGGGGCATGATAATGCCCCCCGCCCGGGTTACTTTCAGCATGTTCTCCAGGTGTATCCCCGAAAGGGGGGTCTCCCTGGTCAGCAGAATCAGGGGACGCCGTTCCTTGAGGCTCACGTCCGCCGCCCGTTCCACCAGGGAATCGGAGGTTCCGGAAGCGATTCGTCCCAGGGCGCCCATGGAACAGGGAGCCGCGACCATACCCCGGGTAAGGAATGAACCCGAGGCGATGGGGGAAAAATAATCCGTAATCTCCGGGGTTTCAAGGCTCCCGACGGCGCGAAACTCCCGCAGCCACTCGTCCCGGCTCCGGCCGGTCTCCTGCAGGATTACATCCTCACCGTTTCTCGAGAGGAGCAGATAAAGGGGTATACCCTGCTCCATCAAGAGCTGCACCAGACGCAGACCGTAAACGGCGCCGCTTGCTCCGGTGATGGCGACGACAACGGGGAGTCCACGTTCAGCCATGGAGTCCTCCGGGAAGGTAGACCGCCGCAAGTGCAAAGAGCAGGAATATCGGAGACAGAGTCTGATTCAATTTATAAGCTGCAAAGGGGATCCTGTTTTCCGGGGACTTTTCACTCTTCCAGGCTATCAGCAGTTCCCAGCAAAGGATTCCCCCGGAAACAGCGACCCCGGCGTAATACCAGGCATTGAATCCGTAAAGCAGGCCGTGCATTACGGTACCGGCCATAAAGACGGCAAAACTCGCCGCAGCGAATCCGAGAGCGGGGAATCTGCCAAAGCGGGCCGGGATAGATCGGAGTCCGTGGCTTCGGTCGTGGTCGATATCCTGCAGGGCGTAGATTATGTCGAAACCGGCCACCCAGAACATGACCGCCCCCGTCAGCGGAAAAAAGCGCCACTGAAAGCTGCCGGTCAGAGCCAGAAAGGTACCCATGACCGCGGCGGAGCAGGTAAATCCCAGCCAGTAGTGACAGAGCCAGGTAAAGCGCTTGGTGTAGGAATACCCCATGATCATGACAGCGGCTGCCGGTACCAGAGCCAGGCAGAGGGGATTCAGCATCCAGGCGGAAACCAGCAGCAGGAGCCCGCAGAAGAGGGTAAAGAGTATCAGCTCCAGGCGACGGACCCTGCCTGTCTGCAGGGGTCTGTCGGCGGTCCGGGGGTTTTCCGCGTCAATCTTCTCGTCCACCAGGCGGTTGAGGGCATTCGCCCCGTTTCTGGCGGCCACCACGGCCAGAATGATCCAGCCCACCGTGCTCCAGGGGGGTCGTCCCGCACTCTCGGAGAGGAGGGCGACAAGGGCAAAGGGCAGGGAGAAGAGGCTGTGCTCGATCATGACGGCCCTGCCGATGCCCCGTCCCCTTCGAAGGAGTCTTTTAATCAAGACCAAACTCCTTCCAGCGCTCGTCGACCCTGCGGACGATCTCATCGCTCATGACGATGTCGTCGGGCCACTCCCGTTCATGCCCGTCCAGAGGCCCTTTCCGGGTTGCATCCACCCCCAGGCGGGTACCGAAACGGGGCCGCGGAGAGGCATGGTCCAGGGTATCCAGGGGCCCCTGGGAGAAGATCAGGTCCCGTTGGGCATCGATATTGTTGAAAACCTTCCACATTACGGTGCTCAGGTTCTGCACATCCACATCAGCGTCCACGACTATGATCATCTTGGTGTACATCATCTGCCCAAGTCCCCACAGCATGTTCAGCACCTTGTGGACCTGACCGGGGTAGCGTTTTTCTATTGAAATGATCGCACAGTTGTGGAACACCCCTTCCAGGGGCAGGTTCATATCCTGAATTTCCGGAGCCATCCGCTTTAAGAGGGGCAGAAATATCCGCTCCGTGGCCTTTGCCATATAGCAGTCCTCCATGGGGGGCTGCCCTACGATTGTGGCGGGATAGACGGGCTTTTTTTTGCGGGTAATACAGGTCACATGAAAAACCGGGTAGTCATCGCAGAGGGAGTAATACCCCGTATGGTCCCCGAAGGGCCCCTCCTTTCGCAGAGCTTCGGCGGGATCAACGTAGCCTTCCAGCACAAACTCCGCGTTGGCGGGAACCTGAATATCGCAGGTCAGGCATTTGACCGTCTCCACCGGCTTTCCCCGGAGGTAGCCGGCAAAAAAGAGTTCCGATATACCCTCAGGCAGGGGCGCCGTGGCGGCGTAGGTTACCGCCGGATCATCGCCGAAGGCAACGGCCACCGGCATCTTCTCTCCCCTTTTCCGGTACTTCTGAAAATAGTGGGCCCCGTCCTTATGGTGATGCCAGTGCATCCCGGTGCTGGTCTTATCGAAACGCTGCATGCGGTACATGCCCATGTTCTGATTTCCCGTGTCAGGATCGATGGTAAATACCATGGGCAGGGTAAAAAATGGCCCCCCGTCCCCGGGCCAGCAGGTCAGCACCGGCAGCTTCGTTAAATCCGGGTCGTAATCGACGATCTCCTGGCAGGGCGCCTTGTTTACCCGGCTGGGAAAAAAGAGTCTGGCCCACTTGAGCTTCGGAAAAAAACTGGCGATATCGAGCTTGCGCGCCTGGGAGAATCCCCAGTCCATCAGCTCCTCAAGCTCCCCGGCCTTTTCTTCCAGAGACTTCGCACCCAGGGCCAGGGCCATACGTTCATAGGAACCGAAGGCATTAATCAGGACGGGGAACTGCGAACCCTTCACCTTTTCAAATAAAAGTGCGGGACCTCCCGACTTGCTTACCCGGTCGCATATCTCGGTGATTTCCAGGTAAGGATCAACCTCCGCGTGTATACGCTTCAGTTCTCCCCTGGACTCGAGGAGCTTCATGAATTCCTGAATATTCTTGTAAGCCATGGGGGGAGTATACCGACAGAAAAGGATACTGTCTATTTACGACTCAAAGGACAGCATTATTTTCAGAGCCCTTCAGCGCGTCAGGTTGCGCCAGCTGAAGGGTTCGAGGAGATCCTGCAGGGGTTCTTCCCTGAGACTGTAGAACTGCTTCCACAGGGGATCCATTTTCTCATCCGTGATCAGTTCGGTGTAGGAAGCAAGCACCATCCCTCGTCCGGGGTCCCGGTACGAGATAACCGGGACAGCGCTGACACCGCGGATTGAGGCGCCCCGTTCCGGAGAATGGACCAGATTGACCCGGTAGATAGCCCCTTCCCCGCGGGAGGGAATTTCGGTATGAACCTCATCGGGCGTCATATGCCAGGTCTGTCCGCTGATAAAGTTTCCCGCAGAGTTGATGATCAGGGCCTGCCTCCCGTCATGGCGGAGAACCATCTCCCAGGGCTGGAGTACATGGGGATGATGTCCCCAGACAATATCCACCCCAGCCTCGATGAGTTCATGAAAAAACGCGTGTTTCCCCCTGCCGGGAAGCGTGGCATATTCCACCCCTCCATGCACCGAAAGAATGAACAGATCGTACAGCTTCCGGATTTCAGAGATATAGTTCAGAAAGGATTCACGACGCTCAGGATCAGCGTAGTCGATCCGATTCACAAGGGCACTCCCCTCATCCATGTTCAGGAAAGCCGTGACGGCGAGAAATCCGATCCGCATGCCTTCGGCTTCGATCAACTCCGGCAACAAGGGATCATCGGCATGATGCCGCAGTCCCGACCAGCGCGTCTCCTTCTCTGAACGCAGGATGTCGAGGTATTCGGCGGTGGCCAGGATCGATTCAGGCCCCTGGTCGGCGGAGTGGTTATTCGCCGCCGAAAAAACCTGAAAACCCGCATCCACCGCCGCATCCACATAGGAGGGATGCACATTGAAACGCGGATAGTTCTGCAGAGGCTTTGATGCATCCACGGGAAACTCAAGATTCCCGAAACTGAGGAGATCCTGCTGCAGGAAGGGTCCCACCCCGCGGTAAATCTCTTCGTAGGAGGGATTCAGGTAGTTCACATCATGAGCCATTATGTCACCGACAAAACTGAGGACAAAAACCTCGCTTGTGCGGGCCGGCGACGGGGGCGGTGTTCTGCGAATATAATCCAGACGCTGATACAGGCCAAGGAGATTTATGCAGACAAGCAGGACTGTACATAAAATAATCGTTAGACCCGGAGAGACTCGCATAAGCTATCGGATAGATAGTATTGACCATGGGAGGATATTTTTCCATTCTTTTTTCAATTTTTCTTGTTGTACCTTACTTATTTAATTATATTTAATCCCGAACAGATGCTTTATTACGGCGGTTTTGCAGATCCGCCGTCTGCAGAAAAAAAGTCGTACCCTCCGTTTCTCCCGCGTAAACGTGCCCCGCTCCGGGGCACGTTTTTTTTGATCCTGTATTAACTTTATACGAATATTATATGTTATATTTTTCACATAAAGCACTATATTTATATATTCATAACAATATTTTGACAATATGCACATTATATGATATTTTTTTGCAAGAGGCAGAGCCTCTCTACACAACAAAACGCAACTGCACCAGTAATGCATCCGGTCAGGCTCCAGTTCACTGAGGTTCTCCTCATAACCGCGCCAAAAGGAGTACCGTATGCAGACGCAGACAAATCCCGCAAAGCAGACTGTTTCATCGGAATCTGAACAAGAGCTTCTAAAAAATTTTCAGGAATTACTCCCGCAATTTGATCCCGAAAAAGGTGGTCTGATTCCTGCCCTGCAGTCTGCACAGAACCTCTTCGGATACATTCCCGAAGAGGCCATGCGCCTTATTTCCCGCTCCATGGATATACCCTTCAGCGAGGTAGCCGGGGTAGTCAGTTTCTATTCCTACTTTTCCACCGTACCCAGGGGGCGCCATGTTGTCCGGGTCTGCCTGGGAACCGCCTGCTATGTTCGGGGAGGAAAGGAGGTACTGGCGGCTATGCAGAATGAACTGGGTATCGGAATCGGAGAGACCACCGAGGACAGGCAGTTCAGCCTGGAGGTTGGACGCTGCTTCGGCGCCTGCGGCCTTGCTCCCGTTGTAATGATTGACGATCAGGTCCATCAGAGGGTACGCCCGACCTCTATCCGCAGCATTATAGACGCCTACAGGGACGATAGCGAAGAGGAGGTACTATGATCCAGCGTATCAACGACAGGGAACACCTGGACAAGCTCTCACGGGAATATGCTGCGGACAAAAATGAGCAGACCATACTCCTGTGCGCCGGCGGCGGATGCATGGCCTCCGGGGCCATGGATGTAAAGGAAGCCCTTCAGGATGCCCTGAAGCGCAACAGTCTCTCCATACCCGTTAAGGAGACGGGCTGCATGGGGCCCTGCGCCGCGGGACCGGTTATAATGATCCATCCGGAAAAAATCGTCTACGAACGGGTGAGCCCGGAAGATGCCGACGAGATCGTCACTTCCCATTTCATCGGGAAAAAACTCCTCAGCCGGCTGATCCACAAAAACTCCGGGTCCCGGGAAGAGGCCCCGGAGATGGATTCCATCGATTTCCTGAAGAATCAGAAAAAAATCGTCCTGAGAAACTGCGGCCGGATCGATCCCGGAAGAATCGAGGATTATTATGGCGAAGGGGGATACACCGCCCTGGCGAAAGTTCTTACAGGCATGAAACCGGAAGATGTGGTTCAGGCGATAAAGATCTCCGGACTGAGGGGACGGGGAGGAGCCGGATTCCCCACCTGGATGAAGTGGGAGTTTACCCGTAAAGCAGAAGGGGACCTGAAATACGCATTATGCAATGCCGACGAGGGAGACCCCGGCGCGTTCATGGACCGCAGCGTGCTTGAAGGGGACCCCCACAGTCTGATAGAAGGCATGGCCATTGCCGCCTACGCCATCGGAGCCAGAGAAGGTTTCGTCTACGTACGGGCCGAATATCCCCTGGCGGTTTCCCGACTCCACAAGGCCCTGGAACAGGCCAGGGAGGCCGGGCTGCTGGGTGAAAACATTTTGAACACCGGCTTCTCCTTTGATCTCTCCATACGGATGGGCTCGGGCGCCTTTGTCTGCGGAGAAGAGACCGCCCTCATCAGCTCCATCGAAGGACACCGGGGAGAACCGCGTCCCCGTCCTCCCTTTCCCGCCCAGAAGGGTCTCTGGCAGAAACCGACTTTGCTGAACAACGTGGAGACCTACGCCAATGTTCCCGCCATCCTGATGAACGGTCCGGAAAAGTACGCCGCCATCGGGTCGGACAAGAGCTCCGGAACCAAGGTCTTTGCCCTGGCGGGGGCCATCGAGACCAGCGGCCTGGTGGAAGTCCCCATCGGCACCTCCCTTGGAGAACTGATCTACGATATCGGCGGCGGTATCAAGAACGGGAAAACCTTCAAGGCCGCCCAGATAGGGGGTCCCTCGGGGGGCTGCATTCCCAAGGAGCACCTCTCGGTACCCCTGGATTACGACAGCCTCGCGGAGCTGGGTGCCATCATGGGGTCCGGCGGTCTGATCGTCATGGACGAGGACACCTGCATGGTGGATGTGGCCAGGTTCTTCCTGGAGTTCGTTCAGGAAGAGTCCTGCGGCAAATGCGTCCCCTGCCGGGTCGGCACGAAGCGCATGCTGGAGATTCTGAACCGGATATGTGAAGGCAAGGGAGAAGAAGGCGATATCGAGCGTCTCATCGAGCTGGGCACAATGATCAAGGAGACCTCCCTCTGCGGCCTGGGCCAGACGGCTCCGAACCCCGTCCTGTCGACGATCCGTCACTTCCGTCACGAGTACGAAGACCATATCCGGCGGAAGCACTGCGAGGCGGGGGTCTGTCCGGGACTCGTACGGGCACCCTGCCAGAGCGCCTGCCCTGCGAATGTGGACATTCCCGGTTTTGTCTCGCTGGTCAGGGAAAAGCGCTACGCCGAGGCGCTCCGGCTGCACCGGGAACGAAACCCCTTTGCGGCGGTCTGCGCCAGGGTATGCTTTCATACCTGCGAGGATCACTGCCGCCGCTCGACCCTGGACGAGCCGGTTTCGATCCGCGGGATAAAGCGTTTCCTGGTAGAACAGGAGGTTACAATTCAGATCCCCGAGGTTCGGGAGAATCCCGAAAACGAAAAGCGGCGGGTAGCCATTATCGGGGCCGGCCCCGCGGGCCTCTCCTGCGGATTCTTCCTCGCACGGCTGGGCTACAAGCCGGAGATTTTCGAAGCGGAATCACGCCCCGGCGGCATGCTGGCCCAGACGATTCCGGCCTACCGTCTGCCCCGGGAGACTCTTGCCCGGGAGGTCCGCATGATCGAGCGTATGGGGGTAAAGATCCATACCGAAAAGCGGCTGGGCAGGGACTTTAGCCTGGAGGGCCTTAAGGAGGATGGTTACGAGGCAGTATTCATGGCCCTGGGAGCCCCGGAGAACCTGCCCCTCGGTGTAGCGGGAGAAGACGCGAAGGGTGTCGTACAGGCCGTACCATTCCTCAGGGAGTACAACATACGGGGATCCGTTCCGGTGGGGAACCGGGTCATCGTAATCGGCGGCGGCAACGCTGCTGTTGACGCTGCCAGGACAGCCATCCGACTGGAGGCGGAGGAGGTTACCATCCTGTATCGCAGGAGCCAGGAACAGATGCCCGCCTATGCGGAGGAACTGGAAGAGGCCCTCAATGAAGGAGTCGCATTGCGTACCCTGGTGCAGCCGGTGGAGATAGTCTCCGACAAAAACGGCACTGTCACCGGTCTGCGCTGCCTGCCAATGACCCTGGGCGACTTTGACCGAAGCGGCCGCCGGGGACCGAAGGCCGTGGAAGAAGAGCCCGAGTTCATTCCCGCTGACCAGATCATCATCGCCATCGGGCAGCGCCTGGATCCCAAACCCGTCCTTGGATCCCTGGAGCTTGCAACCAGGCCTGACCACTTTATAATCGCAAATCAGATTAACGGCCAGACCTCGGTTCCCTGGATTTTTTCCGGGGGAGACATGGTTTCCGGTCCCTCCTCGGTGGTCTCCGCCATCGCCGCCGGAGAACGGGCTGCTGCGGGAATTGACGAATATTTAAGCGGAGAAAACCACGCCTTCTGGCGTGAAGAGTGGAACAACGATACCGCCTACGATCCGGATGAGGCCCCGGTACCCTACCCCAGGGAGAAGCTGCCCACCATAGACGTGGAACGGAGACGATCAAACTTCGATGAAGTGGAACTCTGCTGGACCGAGGCCTCGGCCATGCGTCAATGCGGCCGCTGTCTGCGCTGCGATTACGGTAAATCCCCGGTCCGCCGGGAGACAAAGGAAAAGGAGGCCGCCCATGTATAACATTACCATCAACTCACTCCCGGTCAGCGTGGACAGGAACATGACCATCCTCGAGGCGGCCAGGAAAACAGGCATCCGCATACCGACCCTCTGTTTTCTCGAAGGACACGCTCCCCTGGGAGCCTGCCGGGTCTGCGTCGTAGAAGTGGAAGGGGCGAAAACCCTGATGCCCGCCTGCGCCACCCCGGTACAGGACGGCATGTCAATAAAAACCAACAGCCGCCGTGTACGGGAGGCCCGCCGCATGGTTGTGGAACTGCTGTTGAGCGAGCACAACGGCGACTGCAAATACTGCGACCGGGGTGAGGACTGTGAACTGAAAGATCTGGCCATCGAACTGGGAATCGAGGATGAGCGCTTCAGCGGAGAGCGGCTGGAACCCACCCTGGACGATTCCACCCCGGCGCTTACCAGGGAAGCATCAAAGTGCATAAAGTGCCGGCGCTGCGTAACCGTCTGCAACGAGGTACAGGGGGTTGGAGCGCTGTTTCCCCAGTATCGGGGCTTCTCTGCTGTTATAGGACCTGCCTTCAGCCGGCCCCTGGACAGTGTAGCCTGCGTGCAGTGCGGCCAGTGCGCCGCGGTCTGCCCCGTGGGGGCCATAACCGAACGCAACCACATAGACGCGGTCTGGGCAGCCCTGGACGACCCCGGTAAACACGTGGTCGTGCAGACCGCCCCGGCAATCAGAGCCGCCCTGGGAGAGGAGTTCGGCCTGGAACCCGGCACCCTGGTGACCGGCAGGATGGTGAGCGCCCTCCGGGCTATGGGCTTTGACGCGGTCTTTGATACCAACTTTGCAGCAGACCTTACAATCATGGAAGAGGGCAGCGAGCTGCTCATGCGCCTGACCAGACTCCTCAAGAACCATGAGAAAGCCGCCCTTCCCCAGTTCTCATCCTGTTCCCCCGGCTGGATCAAATACCTGGAGTACTACTATCCCGAGATGATCCCCAACGTTTCATCATGCAAGTCCCCCCAGCAGATGTTCGGTGCCCTGGCAAAAACCTATTACGCCGACAAAATCGGTAAGAAAGCGGAAGAGATCACCGTGGTTTCGGTAATGCCCTGTACGGCCAAGAAGTTCGAAGCCCTGCGGCCTGAAATGCGGGATTCCGGAGTCCAGGACGTGGACTACGTCCTGACCACCCGGGAGCTGGCACGGATGATAAAGGGAAGCGGCGTCGCCTTTACCGAACTTCCCGAGGGAGAGATGGACGCCCCACTGGGACTCTCCTCCGGTGCGGCGGACATTTTTGCCAATACCGGCGGCGTTATGGAAGCCGCCCTGCGCACTGTTTATGAGCTCGTTACCGGACGTCCCCTGCCAGGAGAAAACCTTCATGTTCAGCCCCTTGCAGGTCTGGAAGGGATAAAAGAGGCCTCCCTGATTCTGGAGAACGTCAAGCCGGAGTTCGATTTTCTTGAAGAGGTAGAGGTTCGTGTAGCCGTTGCCCACGGCCTGGGGAATGCAGGAAAACTCCTGAACAGGATTCAGGCCGGAAAAGGGGACTACCACTTTGTCGAGATCATGACCTGCCCCGGCGGCTGCATCGGCGGCGGCGGACAGCCCCGTTTTACCGATGATTCGGTCAGACAGAAGAGGATCGAGGCAATCTACAAGGAGGATGAGGGCAAACCGATACGGAAGTCCCACGAAAATCCGGCCATAACCCGGATCTACGAGGAGTATCTGGGAGAACCGTTGAGCGAACGCTCTCATCATCTGCTGCATACGAAGTACAATGCCCGGGAAGTAGTGCAGTAGCAGAACAATCCGGCAAAATAATCAGCGGACGGTGTCTTCGGGCACCGTCCTTTTGTCATCAGGGATTGCATGGAAACGCGCATCAGGATAATATAGTTGCAATTGCAACTTTCTGTTCGCAGGAAAGGATCTTTCATGAAAACGCTCAACAATCAGAATGATCGCTATATTCGCATGACAACCGAACCCGTATCGAAGCTCATTACAAGCCTCGCCACTCCGACCATCATGAGCATGCTCGTAAGCGCATTCTACAACACGGCGGATACCTACTTCGTCGGAAAAATCAATACAAGTGCGACCGGTGCGGTGGGGATTGTTTTTTCCCTGATGATTATCATTCAGGTAGTGGGAATAATGATCGGGGTCGGCTCCGGCAGCTACATTGCACGACTTCTGGGAAAAAGACAGGCAGACAGGGCAAGCAGGGCCACATCCACCGCCTTTTTCATGGTCATTGCCTGGGGCATCGGCCTGACTGTTCTCGGTGAAATCTTCCTCGATCCATTTATGCGGCTGTTGGGTTCAACGGAAACGATACTGCCCTACGCCAAATCCTACGGGGGAATCATCCTGCTGGGAGCTCCCTACATGGCGGCCAGCTTCGTTATGAATACCAACCTCCGATCGGAAGGAAACGCCCTCCTGGCGATGATCGGTATTGTCAGCGGTGCTGTTGTGAATATCATTCTGGACCCGATCTTCATCTTCGGTTTCCGTATGGGTATCGCCGGGGCGGCGACGGCGACCATAATAAGTCAGCTGATCAGTTTCCTTATTCTCCTGTCCCACTACATCAGACGACGAAGCACCCTTCGGATACATCCGAAGAATATTCTGTTCGAAAAGGAGATGTTCCGTGAGATCCTGGGTTCCGGGCTGCCCTCATTTTTCAGGCAGTCCGTTGCAATTCTGGCTGCCATTATTCTGAACACCTGCGCCGGCGTTTACGGTGACGCCGCTGTAGCGGGTATGTCCGTGGTGAATAGGATTATCCTGTTCCTGGGTTCGGCCCTTATCGGTTTCGGCCAGGGATTCCAGCCGGTGGCGGCTTTCAACTATGCCGCCGGATTCGGACGGCGGGTTTATGATGCCTTCTGGTTCGCGGTAAAAACCGGCACAGTGTTTCTTCTGATTTTCTCGACCGCCGCGTGCATTTTCGCCCCCCAGATTATAAGACTCTTCAGGAATGATCCCGAGGTAATCCGCATCGGTGCTCTGGCCCTGCGACTGCAGTGCGTCACGTTTCCCTTTTCCGCCTTTATCGTAATGTCCAACATGATGTTTCAATACATAGGAAAGCCCGCAAAGGCCTCATTGCTGGCCCTGTCCCGGCAGGGGCTGGTGTTCATACCGGTAATCATGATCCTTTCACAAGTCCTCGGTTTGAGGGGAATACAGATGAGTCAGGCCCTGTCGGACGGAACGACCTTCCTGATTGCTGTTCCACTGACGGCGGGGACCCTCAAAGTACTGAAAAACCCGGAACCCCTTCATGAAACCGGCGAAATCCCCGGAAGAGGAAGCCTGAGAGACTGCACTCAGAATGCCTGAGGAGAAGAACGAGCATGAACAGACCCACCATACTCCGATACATATCCATTCTGTACCGCTTCAGCCAGATCCATATCGCCCAGCAGCTGAAACCCCATAAAATCGGATCGGGACAATACCCTTTTATATTCTCAGTCTGCCGGAATCCCGGGATTAACCAGGACGGGCTTTCGGAACGGCTCCTTATCGACAAAGGGACCACCGCAAAGGCGGTAAAAATCCTTGAAGCCGGAGGCTTTCTGCGCAGGGAACAGGACCCTGCCGACCGCCGCGTATACCGGCTCTATGCCACTCCCGAAGGTGAGAAACTGGGAAAAACCCTGGAGTCGATTCTTCCCCTGTGGCAGGAACTGCTGTGGAAGGGTTTCAGCCGGCAGGAAAAGGAGCAGGCCTATTCCCTGGTTCAGCGTATGTCCGAAAACGCAAAAGACTTCCTGACCCGTTCCGCGGAGGAGAACAGTGCCCCTTACTGAAACCAGCTGCTTTCATACCCGGGATCGCTGGAATCTGCGTGCTCGAAAAGACCGCCATCAATAACGGATTCAGCGAGTTCCCGGAAATATGCCCGGCGCAGGGCGGCATCCTGGATTCGCGGGAGAGCGAAGAATCCTCCGACCGCCAGCATGAACATGAAAACCGCCGCCGCGCTAAGCAGAGCAGGCTTGCGTCGGGAAGCAGCAGCACAGACAGGATTCCGTTCCGAAACAGGGGAGGACACTTCCCGTCCGTACGCGGCAATGATACGGCGGTACAGCTTCAGGTTTTCTGAACAAAAAGAGCATACCTCCAGATGATCCCGTACCCCCACGGAAAACTCATTCCCTGAATCAAGCTCGTTTTGTATCTTTTTCCATTCTCTGCATTTCATTGCCTTCTCCATCTTTCCCCAACATGCGCCTGCCTGTTTTTATCATTGTGTTTCTGGCCCGATGCAGCCGGGACTTGACAGTCCCTTCCGGAATTCCCATCAGTTCAGCCACATCCTTCAAGGAGTACCCTTCGATCTCCTTCAGTAAAATGAGACTGCGTTCTTCTTCCTTCATTCTGTTCAGGACCTTATATAAAAAATGACGGTCTTCAGCCTCCATACTGCCTTGTTCGGGACTCCAGGGTCCCGGGATCTCCGGCACAGCATAAACAAGATGCTTGCGCCTTTTGGCCAGAGACCGAAGATGATCGATTCCCTTGTTCCGTGTCAGGCGATACAGATACGTAGTGAACTCTGCCGCATGAGAAAAATTCTTCACCCCCCCGGCAAGGGCTATCAATACTTCCTGCTCCGTCTCTTCCGCCTCGTCAGGCCAGCCGCCAAAGACGCCAAAGATGATGCGCCGGATAAACCGCCGATGACGGGAGACGAGCATCTCGAATGCGACCTCGTCTCCCGAATCAATAAACTGTTTAATCAGGTCAGAGTCGGACACAGAATACTATCGCCGCCCTGAAGACCCGGAGCCACCGGAGGAACCGGCATCACCTGAAGAACCGGACGACCCGGCCCCCCCGCCGCTTCCCGTTCCGGAGCTTTCACCGGAATTGCGGGATGAACGGGACTCCCTGTTTTCCGCCGGTTCATTGCCGGAGGGAATGTCTCCGGTACGAGTTGAAGTTTGCCGGCGATATTCATTTCGATATCGCAGGAATTCCATCCATTTCTCCTCGCCCAGCAGCCGACGCATTTCCATGGTTCGTTCAATATTCTGCATTTCGACCTTCAGTTTCAACTCCAGGGACTCCCGAAGCAGCTCTTCTATCCGCTTCATATCCGGATTTCTGTCAAGCAGCATCCTTTCGAGTCGTGCCTGGAGTATCTTCTGTTCCGCTCCTGCCGTAATGACGACATCGATCCTGTCCCTGTCCATATCCCGGAGCCGGTCTCTGGTTGCAGTGGACAGTCGAAGCCGGTCAAGGATTTGACTGTCCGGTAAATCCTGGGCTTCTGCAATGACGACAAATACCAGGAGAACTGCCATGAGGACAATAATTTTTTTCATATCCGTACACCTCCCATTCAATGGAATCTGTACATTAGTCGGTGGAGGGGCCCTCCAGGTTCCATAACTGATCGACTTTTTGTCCGAAAAACGAAGAACTGACAATTCTTCCCTTCACCACATCCAATCGGATACTCCGGTCTTCGAAAAGAAGATCAAAGGCGAAACGGGGCGTCCGGCCGAAGATCCACTCCCAGGAGGAGAACTCTTCCATCCTGTGCCGGCTGTTGCGGTAAAGCTCAGCTTCCGGCGGGATCTCCTCCCACACACCGCGGTTGAAGCTCTGCACCAGGGTATGGATGACATGCTCGACTCTGAGCTCCGGAACCACCTGGTTCAGGCAGAGCACCGGCGACCTGACCGAAGCCACACCCTTCCCCTCGATTCCGGGAAAACTCGGTTTGAGGGCGGAACTCAGAAGGGAGAGGTCCGAGGAGATCAACAGGGTCCCGTGGTGCAGGGCCTTCTCCTTTGTAAGGCGATAGGCGCTGCCGGAGAATTTTTTTCCCCCCGCCACCAGGTCGTTTCTCTCGGTCACCTCAGCGGAGATTCCCAGCTTTGCCAGGGATTCGATGATCCGGCGGGAGTTCTGAACCTTGTCATAGCCACGGCGAGGCTGAATAAAGGTGTAATTCAGGTTTCCGGGATCGTGGTAGACCGTCCCGCCGCCCGTGTAGCGCCGGACCAGGGGCATTCCATATCGCCGCAGAACCCGCAGATCGGCCTCAAGAAAGGGGTTCTGGGATCGGCCTATCACCACGCAGGGCCGGTTCACATACAACAGCAGCATCTCTTGATTCGGATCACAGCTTTCAAAGAGAAAACGCTCCGCCGCCAGATTGGCAAAGGGGTCCCCGGACCCCAGCAGGAGGACCCGCATCAGGCTTCCCGGACAGCCGCAGCGCCGCTGTACTGGAGCCGGTACAGGTTGTAGTAGAGTCCTTTAAGGGCGATAAGCTCTTCGTGCTTCCCCTGCTCCACCAGGTGTCCATGGCTCAGGACCAGGATACGGTCCGCATTTTTTATGGTGGAGAGACGGTGGGCGATTACCAGGGAGGTGCGTCCTTCCAGCAGCACCTTGAGGGCGCTCTGTATAAGCCGCTCCGTTTCGGTGTCCACGTTGGAGGTCGCTTCATCAAGGATCAGGACCCGGGGATTCTGGGCGATAACCCGGGCGAAAGAGATCAGCTGCTTCTGCCCGGTGGATATGTTGCTACCCCTCTCCTGCAGCATGGTATCGTAGCCCTGGGGCAGCTTCTCGATAAAACTATGGGCGTTTACCATCCTTGCCGCTTCTATGACCTCCTCCCGGGGAATCGGGGCGCCCAGGGTAATGTTTTCCTCGATGGTTCCGGAAAAAAGGAACACGTCCTGCTGCACCGGCTGAATAAGACTCCGCAAGGCTGCCAGGGAGAGATCCCTGATGTCCATCCCGTCCAGGAGGATCCTGCCTTTCTGGATGTCCCAGAAGCGGGTCAGCAGGTTCGCGATGGTTGTTTTACCTGCTCCGGTGTAACCCACAACCGCCACGGTCTCCCCCGGATTCACCGAGAAAGAGAGATTCTTGAGCACCGGTTCATCGGGAACGTAGGCAAAATCGACTCCCTGGAACTGCAGTTCACCCCTGACATCCCCGGTATTATGCATCTGCCGGGTTCCCATGTCCGGTATTTCCTGCCGGGTATCCAGGATTCCGAAGATCCGTTCCCCCCCGGCCATGGCGGACTGCATGATGGTGAACTTTTCCGAGAGATCCATAACCGGCTGGTAGAACATCCTGATCAGGCTGATAAAGGCTATCAGCACCCCCAGGGAGACCGAAAGCTCCACGAACATTCCGGCACCATAATAGAGAATCACCCCGGTGGAAATGGTGGTAAGAAAATCGATGGAAGCCCGAAATGGGGCGAACACGAAAAGCTCCTTCATGGAGGCGTCGTAAAGCTCGTCGTTCCTCTGGTTAAAAGCCTCTCCCACAGCTTTTTCCCGGCCGAACATCTGCACAACCTCCATTCCGGAAAGGTGTTCGGAGAGATAGGCGTTGACCTTCGCCACACCGGAGCGTACAAGGCGGTAGGCCTCCCGGGCTTTGACCCGGAAGTAGAGGGTCGCGATAATCACCGGGGGCAGAGTGAATACGGTAATGGTGGCAAGCCGGGGATTCATCAGATAGAGGGTTACCACGACCCCTATCATCAGGCTGAAGTTCTTGATAAAGGAGATCGCAACGGTGGCGAAGAGTTCGTTGATGGTATCCACGTCGCTGGTCAACCGGGACACGAGACTCCCCACCGGGGTCCGCTGCAGGTAGGCCAGGGACTGACGGAGCAGATGACCCAGCAGGGACAGCCGTAAATCCCGCATTACGTTCTGCCCCAGGGCTGCCATGATATAGATCTGCAGGAAGGTAAAGACCAGGTTGCCCCCCAGGAGTCCCAGGTAAAACCAGGCATTACCGGCAATTCCAAGGCGGTCCGCGCGCCTGAGCAGTCTTCGTTCCCCGGCATCGAAGGAATTCAGCACTTCCCTGGTAAGGGCGAAGCCTCCGCCTTCCCGCTGAATCCCGTTTCTGTCCGGATCCAGCAGTCCCAGTACCCGACCCCATTCCTCCGAAGAATAATCTTCAGGCAGGACAAGATACCACCCACCCTCCTCCAGGGCGCCGGCATCCCGCAGGCGGCGCTTCTCCTCCCCCGAAAGGGACGAGGCGATATCCTGGGGCAGATATACGCGTCCGTCATTGCCGGCGACAACAGCAGGATCATCAAGACGTGCCTTGAGTCCGGCCCCTTCGGCTCCGCTGTCCTTTTGGGGACTGTAGCGCAGGTAGTAGCCCATTATATGCCGGTCGATGGCCCGCTGCAGCACCACGGGACCGGCGAGTTCTGCAACTGTGGCCGCCAGCAGAGCGATAACGGCAACCAGGGCAAGGGCCTTGTAGGGTTTCAGGTACCCCGCAAGACGGCGGACGATCTTCCAGTCGAAGGCCTTTATTTGAAGCTCCCCGCTCCTCATGCCGATTCCTCCTCTTCAAGGCGCTGGAGATTCGCGATCTCCGCGTAGAAGCCCTCCCTGGCGATCAGCTCTTCGTGGGTTCCGGCCTGTACAATGGCCCCCTCTTCGAGAACAATAATGTGGTCCGCAAATTTCAGGGTCGACACCCGGTGGGATATGAGAATATTGGTCTTTCCCCTGCGGAGGTCGATGAAGCCCTCCAGGATGCTCTCCTCGGTGGAGGTATCCACCGAGGCCAGGGCATCGTCGAAGACAAGGATCTCAGGCTTCGTGAGCAGGGCCCGGGATATGGCAATGCGCTGTTTCTGACCTCCCGAGAGGGTTATTCCCCGCTCCCCGACCTCGGTCTCGTAGCCATGAGGAAAAAGTCGTATATCCCGGCTGATGGTGGAGGCCTCCGCCGCCGCTTCCACGGCTTCCCGGGGGGCATCGTCAACACCGAAGGCTATATTGTCGCTCAGGGTGCTTGAAAACAGAAAAGTCTCCTGGGGAACGATACCGAAGGAACTCCTCAGACTGGAGAGTTCATACTCCCTGACGTCCCTGCCCGAGATAAACACCGTTCCCGGAGGCGTATCCAGAAGCCTGGGGAGCAGCCGTATAAGGGTGCTTTTCCCGGATCCCGTGCGGCCCAGAATACCCAGGGTCTGTCCCGGACGGACCGTAAAGGAGACATTCCGCAGGGCGGGAACGCGGGAACCGGGATAGGTGAAACTCAGGTCCCGTACCTCGATTGGACCGGCCTGGGGACAGCAGACGCCCTCCTCCGGGGAACGGATCTCCGGCTCTTCCCGGAGAATCGCGTTGATCCGGGCCAGGGACGCCCCTCCACGCTCCAGCATATTGACGGTAAATCCCATCCCCAGCATGGGCCAGATCAGCATTGCAAGATAACTCATGGCGGCTACAAAATCACCGGGACTCATGCCCCCCTCAAGAACCGACATCCCCCCGAAACGCAGCAGCAGGAGGGTTACAATGCCGCCGAGAAAGTGAATCATCGGAAAGGCAAAACCCCACAGGCGTACCAGGGCCAGGTTCCGGTGCTTGTAGTCTTCGTTCTTGCCGGAGAATACCTTGAGATTGGAATCCTCCCGGACAAAGGCCTTCAGAACGAGGATTCCGCTCAAAGCCTCCTGCACGTGACTGCTCAACGAGGCATAGCCCTCCTGAACGGCCTTGAAAAGACGCCCCAGAAAACGCCCAATCCCCAGTACCTGCAGGGTAATCAGCGGAAAGGGGGCAAGCACGATCAGGGCAAGCTGGGGAAACTGGAAAACAATAATCGCGATAATGAACAGGGTCATGAAAAGACCGTCGAAGAGGGCCACGAATCCCATTCCCGAGGCCATGCGTACATGGTGCATGTCGCCGGTTGCCCTGGCCATAAGATCGCCGGTGGAGATTCGTCCGTAGAAGGATGGGGAAAGGGTCAGCAGATGCCCGAACAGTCGGGCTCGAAGTCTCTTTTCGATTTTCCGGGAGGCCCCGTGAATATAGTAGCGCCATCCGAAGCGTCCCACCGCCACCAGAAAAGCAATACCAACCATGAAAAGAACCTTCATACCCACCAGGGAGAGGTCCACATTCCCGGCGGATATATGGTCGATCACCGATCGGATAAGCTGGGGAAGATAGAGCTGCCCCGCGTCTGTGATAAATAAAAAGAGAAAGCCCATGGCATAGCGTCCGGCATAGGTTTTGTAATAGGGAAGCAGGGTACGAAATTCCTTCAGCATCGCGTGTTGTATCCTCAAATCGGTCGTATCGAGCGCCATCGGCAGGGCGATTTTCTTTATGGGCACCTTTAAATGTAGCCAATGCGCCCCGTCCCGTCAATTTACCGGGAATCATTTACCGGCCCCTTGACGAAAAATGTAAAACGGTTCAGGATTCGCCATAAATACCGTGAAATATTTCACAGGTCAAGGGGGCTTTAATGAAAAGGACCCTCCCGCTTCCCAGCCTGGAACGCTTGTGCGGGATCTACGGACTGCTGGACAGTCTGCCGGAGACACTGGGCAACCGGGTTTCCTCCAGGGAACTTGGCCGCGCCATCGGCCAGACAGCGGAAACCGTACGCAAGGATATTGCCCACATGAAGGCGGATATTGTTTCGGCGGGAGGATACGATCCGGCGGAACTCAAAGGGGCGATCGCTTCCTACCTGGGTCTTCAGGAGCCCCGCAGGGCCTGTATTGCAGGACTCGGCAGGCTGGGGCAGGCGATTCTGCGCTATCCGGGATTTCAGGACGCCGGAATCGAGATATGTGCCGGTTTCGACAGTGACACGAACAAGCTGGAACTCCTTGCCTCGCCGGTGCCCCTGCTGCCCTCGTACCGGATTACCGAGTATGTTCAGAAAGAGAAGATCAGCCTGGGTATCATCGCCGTTCCTCCCGATCAGGCCCAGATTACAGCTGACCGCCTGACCGCAGGGGGCGTCCGGGGAATAGTAAATTTTACCGTTCCCGTTTCGGTACCTGAGACTGTGAACATGCGTCATGTTTCCGTTCTTGACGAATTACGTATTCTGGCCGCCCTGGCGGACGGCGCGGATCAAAACATACAGGAGAAATGATATGCACAAGATTCTGACCCTCAACAAGATTGCTTCCAAAGGTCTGGACCTCTTTTCCAGGGACCTCTACGAGGTAGCTTCCGAGATAGGCCACCCGGACGCGATCATCGTCCGAAGCCAGGACATGCACTCCTTCGAGATCCCGGAAACCGTAAAGGCCATCGCCCGGGCCGGTGCCGGGACCAATAATATTCCCGTGGATACCTGTTCTCAGCGGGGAATTGTGGTCTTCAACACCCCGGGGGCTAATGCGAATTCCGTCAAGGAGCTCACCCTCACCGGGATGTTCCTCGCCTCCCGTAAAATATTCCGGGGCATGGAATGGGTAAAGAGCCTTGTCGGAAGAGGAGACGAGATTCCCGCCCTGGTGGAAAAAGGGAAGAAGGAGTTCACCGGCAACGAAATCCGCGGCAAGAAGCTGGGGGTAATCGGGCTGGGGGCCATAGGCGTTGACGTGGCCAACGATGCCGAACGCCTGGGGATGATCGTCAGCGGCTATGACCCCTTCATTTCGGTGGAAGCAGCCTGGGGACTCTCTCCCAGCATTAAAAAAGCTGAAACCCTGGAAGCCCTGATCTCCGAATCCGATTATATCAGCGTCCACATACCCCTGAACGATCAGACCAGGGGAATCCTTAACCGGGAGCGCTTTTCCAGGATGAAGAGAGGTGTGAAGGTGCTGAACTTCTCCCGGGGAGGACTGGTGAACAACACCGACATGCTGGAGGCGATTCAAGCCGGTATTGTGGACCGCTACGTTACCGATTTTCCCGACGACAGCCTTCTCAGGGAGGAAAACGTAATCGCCATTCCCCACCTGGGAGCTTCCACACCGGAGGCGGAGGAAAACTGTGCCGTAATGGCTGCCCGACAGCTGATCACCTTCCTGGAAACCGGGAACATATTGAACTCCGTCAACTTTCCCGACTGCTCCATGCCCCTGACGACGGGTACCCGGATCATCATCGGCAACAGAAACATCCCCAACATGGTCGGACAGATTACCACCATTCTTGCCGAGGAGTCCATGAATATTTCGGAAATGATAAACCGTCACAAGGACGGCTACGCCTACAACATCATCGACGTCGAATCCCCGGGGACGGATGCCCTCCTGACAAAACTTAAGGGAATCGAAGGGGTCGTTATGGCCAGGATTATCGATAAAAAGTAAAAGTCCGCTTGACCGTAACAGTCGGGTCCGCCTATGCTGAGAACCGAAGAATGGAAACACAGGGCCCGACGTATCGGAAAAAACAGGAAACCACCGGATCCGGGGCCGCTTCAAAAGAACGGCCCTCCAGTCCCTTTCCGGGTATCTCCTTTGATCTGGAACTGGACGCGGACGGTACCGCCCGGGTGCTTGATGTCGGTCCGCTGCCGGACCTCATCACCCGGATGTCTCCGGACCCTGTGGCAGCGTTAGGCTCTCTGCTGGGGGAACACTGGAACCGGCTGATCCGCCTGGCGAAGGACACGGCAGCAACAGGTATTCCGGGGGTGGTCGACATTCCCCTGGATGTGTCCCGGGAAAATAAAGAGGAACCCCGCTGGTTTATGCTTTCCACCTCCCCGGACCTGTCACACCCCGGAAGCGGGAAGATCCACGCACTCCTGCTGGACATTCACCAGGAACATGCGGCCTCGGAAGACCTGGTAAGGGCCAAAGAGGCGGCGGAACAGGCAAACCGGACCAAGACGGAATTTCTTGCCAATATCAGCCACGAACTCAGGACGCCCCTGAACGGTATCATCGGCATGACAGACCTGCTGCTGGAAACCGAACTGAGCAGCGAACAGGCCGAGTTTGCCCGTACGGTAAAGATTTCCAGCGATTCCCTGGTGGCCATAATCAGCGATATCCTTGACCTCTCCAGGATTGAAGCGGGAAAGCTGATCACCATCGACAAATCCTCCGTCAACCTCTACAGCCTGGTCCGCAGTGTCTGTGAAACCCTGCTCCCCGCGGCGGAGAGTGCCGGGCTGGACCTGCTTTTTTATTATGATCCGGGACTCCCTCTGGAATTTCTCGCCGACAATGCCCGGCTGAAACAGATTCTGTACAACCTTGTGGGCAATGCCGTCAAGTTCACCCCCGAGGGATACATCATGGTAAAAGTCGAAGCAGGAGACTCCAGACATCCTCAGAGGGGAATCCGATTCAGTGTTATGGATACCGGGATAGGAATACCCGAGGACAAGCATGAGCTGATTTTCGAAAAATTCAGTCAGGTCGACGCCTCCATAACCAGACGTTACGGCGGTGCGGGTCTCGGACTGCCCATAAGCCGCTCCCTCATCGAGGTTATGGGAGGGACCCTGAAGCTTGAAAGCCGGGAGGGAGAAGGATCCAGATTTACATTCACCCTTCCCCTGGACAGTGCACCGGGGAGCGCCCTGTTCGGGGAGCTTCTTGATCTGAAACAGGCGAGGATCGCTCTACTCTGCAAAAACCGAAGAACGGAGGAGCTCTACGCATCCTATTTCCGTGCATGGAAAGGCAGCCCCGTTATCTTGAACAAGAATGAATTATCCCGGGAAAAATGGACCCTTCTGCTCACCGATTTGGCTGCGGAGGAGCTTGAAGCCCTCATGCCGGGTCTGTCGGAGGTGGAAATGCTGATAATCATCTCCGACATTCGAAGTATCCATACCTACGGAAAAATCGGCCTGAAAAACAGCATTATAACAAATCCGCCTTTCGACCTGCTGAGGATCGTGGAGTCCCTGACAGGGAATAAAGCATGCGAGACCTTCCTGAGCTCCAGGGTTCCCGACAGCCCCCCGACCTTCCGCAGGATACTGATCGCCGAGGACAACGAGATCAACCAGGACGTACTGTCAAAGATCTTTGAGCGTTTTGGATGCAGTGTAACCCTGGCCAATGACGGAGACCAGGCCCACCGGATCTGGAGCAGGAGTACCTTTGATGCGATTTTTATGGACTGCCAGATGCCCGGAGTGGACGGACTCGAGGCCACCCTCCGGATTCGTTCGGAAGAACCAGAGGATCAGCACGTTCCAATAATAGCCCTCACCGGCCATGCCATGCCGGGTGACCGGGAACGTTTTTTATCCGTCGGAATGGACGATTACCTCAGCAAGCCGGTGAGCGCCGCAGACCTGAAAGAGGCGCTGGAACGCTGGACACGGCAGGCGGCGGAGAAAACTTCCTAGAGCTTACCGGAGACCGATCCCCCACCCGCTTGCCCCCCCGTCCCTTCCGTGGTAGCATTGCGTTCTATGACACATAACACAGGAAATCTTTTCGCCCCCGCAAGGCGCGGTCTGCTGCGGACCCCCGGGGGCATAATTATCAGCCTGTTATTAGGAGTATTTTTCATGACCAGCTGCAATGCTCAGCCGGAGTTCAGCGACGGACTCTACGCCGCGATTAACACGGAGAAGGGAACCATCTACCTTGAACTCGAATACCGGAAAGCCCCTCTGACGGTGTCCAATTTTGTGGGTCTTGCCGAAGGAAGTATCGACCATGATGAAGGAGACGGCCCTTTTTATGACGGACTGAACTTTCACCGGGTGGTGGATGACTTCGTTATACAGGGAGGCTGTCCTCAGGGAAACGGAACCGGAGGTCCCGGGTACAGTTTTCCCGATGAATTTCACCCCGAGCTGCGCCACGACGGACCGGGAATCCTCTCCATGGCCAACAGCGGCGCCAATACCAACGGAAGCCAGTTTTTCATTACCCACCGGGAAACTCCGCACCTGGACGACCGACATTCGGTATTCGGCCGCGTAGTCGAAGGAATGGATGTGGTCAACAAGATAGAGGCGGGAGACCGGATCAATTCCGTGGAGATACTGCGCGTAGGTTCCGAGGCGGAAGCCTTTACCGTAAACCAGGACGGTTTCGATGAGCTGATCCAGAAAATCCGGAAGGAGACAGCGGAGAAAAAGGCAGCGGCACAACAGGGACTTTTAAAGCAGATAACCGACAAATGGCCCGGCCTGTCTTCAACAGAATCCGGGGTATACTACGAAATCCTGCAGTCCGGCTCGGGTCAGACTGCGGACGCAAAACGTCCCGTTACCGTACATTACAAGCTCAGCCTTTTGAACGGCAGCGTCATACAGTCCAGCTTCGGAGGAGACCCGGTGGAATTCTCCCTGGACAAGGTAATCCCCGGATGGCGGGAAGGAATCCTTGCCGGAGACGGCATGAAGGCCGGAGAAAAGAGACGCCTGGTAATCCCTCCCCACCTGGGATACGGAGAACAGGGGTATCCGGGAGTCATACCTCCCAACTCCTTTCTGGTTTTTGTTGTCGAATTGTTGAAATAACAGTACCGGCATGAGTATTTTGAGTCAAATACATACGCGAGGTGATACATGAGACGCAATCTTCTGATTCTTCTTGTGCTGCTGATCTTTGCCCTCCCCGCCGCCGCCAGCGATATCGGCGCGGGCATCATTATTGGTGAACCCACGGGACTGAGCTTTTCCCTGAACAACCAGTTCGTTCTGGGGGCCGCCTGGTCCTTCCGGGAGTATGTGCACCTCCACGGTGATTACATCTTCCTGCGAAACGGAATCGAGAAAATCGAAGAAGAGATTGCCAAGCCCTTCGGCTGGTATCTCGGCGGAGGAGCAAAGGTGAGAATCTTTACCCGGGACAAGGACACCGATGATTCCGCCGTCGGCCTGGGTCTCAGAATTCCGGTGGGAGTAACCTTTTATCCCGCCGAGAAGATCGAACTGTTCCTCGAGCTGGCTCCCGGAATCGCCCTCTTTCCCGATACCGAAGGCGATCTCGACGGCGGTATCGGCATTCGGTACCACTTCTGAAAAAAAACGCCGTCCGCTTCGTCTGCTCTTCCTGCGGGCATGCGGAAGCAAAGTGGCTCGGCCGCTGCCCCTCCTGCGGACAGTGGAACACCCTCACCGAGGAGAGTGTCTCTCCCCGGGAGGGGAAAAAGCCGCCTTCCCGACGTACAGCACATCAGGCCGAAACCCTCTCCCGGATACCCGAGGATGCCGTTAAACGGCTGGATACGGGCATCCCCGAACTGAACCAGGTCCTGGGGGGCGGCATGGTCCCCGGCAGTTCGGTACTCATCGGCGGTCAGCCTGGAATCGGAAAATCCACCCTGCTGCTACAGGTATCCCGCAGCGTCCGCTGTTCCGGTACGGTACTGTACATCTCCGGGGAGGAATCCCCCCGGCAGATCGCCATGCGGGCCCGGCGCATCGGGGCTGCTTCGGACACGATAAAGGTCCTCTGCGAAACCGACGTTACCAGCCTGCTGCGGCACATGGAGGCCATACAGCCCGCCCTGGTGGTGGTGGATTCCATCCAGACCCTGATCTGCGAAGAGCTGGGGCCGGTACCGGGGACGGTGAACCAGATAAAGTACGGCAGTCACGAAGTCAGCGACTGGTGCCGGGAACACCAGGTGCCCCTCTTTCTGGTGGCCCACGTAACAAAGGAGGGCTCCATTGCCGGTCCCAAGGTGGTGGAGCACATGGTGGATGCGGTGCTCTATTTCGAGGAGGCCGAGGGCGGTATCCGGCTTCTCCGGGCCATGAAAAACCGCTTCGGACCGGTGAACGAGCTGGGGATCTTCTCCATGGAGGAGCGGGGTCTCATCGGCGTGGACAATCCATCCTCCCTCTTTCTGCAGAACCGCGAAGGGGGACTTCCTCCGGGAGCTGCAATCGCTCCGGTTTACGAAGGCAGCCGGGTGCTTCTGGTGGAGATCCAGGCTCTTACGGTTCCCGCAAAGAGCGGTATTTCCCGGACCTTCGCCGACCGCATAGACTCACGCAGGGTGTCGCGCATCGCGGCGGTCCTGGAAAAACACGTGGGTCTGCGCTTCAGCGACCAGGATCTCTACGTCAACGTTGCGGGAGGTATCCGTCTCGACGAGGTGGGAATCGATCTTCCCCTGGCGGTGGCCCTCTATTCCGCCCGAACCGGTCTGGCCGCTCCTGAGGGTACCGTATTCGCCGGAGAGGTCAGCCTTGCCGGGGAGGTCCGGCCGGTCCCTCAGGCGGAGATGCGCAGCAGGGCCGCGGAGAAGCTCGGGTTTTCCGCCCGCATCGGTCCCGGAAGGGATGGCGGAGACGAAAAGGGGAAAAATCTCCGGGGCCTCAAGGATACCCTGGCAGAGCTCTTTTCAGCAAAACAGAACTGATCCTTCCGCCTGCGGGAAGATTGAGGAGGAGCCTTCCATGTATCAGCTCTATTTCTACGTACCCGAATCCCATAAGGAGAAGGTAAAAGAGGCCTGTTTCGGCGCCGGAGCCGGTACCATCGGGGAGTACAGCCGCTGTTCCTGGGAGGTGAAGGGAAGCGGACAATTCCTGCCGGGAGATGCAAGCACTCCCTTTCTGGGCAAGAAAGGGCAGCTTCAGAGAGAGCCGGAATACCGTGTGGAGATGGTTCTCGAAGATCCCCTGAAAGAAGGGGTCATACAGGCACTGAAAGAGACCCATCCCTATGAAACTCCCGCTTTCGGACTTCTGCGAATCGAGATATAATCTGCACTGATCACCTTAATGTAAAATCAGGAGTACGGAATCAATGAATTTTCCAAAGGATTTTCTTTTCGGCTCAGCTACGGCCAGCTATCAGGTGGAAGGCGCCTGGGACAAAGACGGCAGAACCATGAGTATCTGGGACACCTTCTGCAGGACCCCCGGAGCGGTGCGTCACGGCCACACGGGGGACAGGGCCTGCGACCAGTACCACAGATACCCTGAAGACATCGACCTCATGTACCGGGCCGGGATCCAGTCCTACCGCTTCTCCCTCGCCTGGCCCAGGATCTTTCCGAAGGGAGGCAGTACCCCCAACCCCGCAGGAATCGATTATTATAATCGCCTTATCGACGCCCTTCTGGATAAGGGCATAACACCCGCAATCACCCTCTATCACTGGGACCTTCCCCAGGAACTGCAGGATTCGGGGGGCTGGACCGTCAGGAAAACCGCCGAAAAATACGCTGATTATGCAGCCTTCTGCTTCAAGACCTTCGGCGACCGGGTGAAGACCTGGATCACCCTGAACGAGCCCTGGTGCTCATCCCACCTCGGCTACCTTCATGGCGAACACGCACCGGGTATTCGTGACCGGGCCATGGCCTACAGGGCTGTACACCACCTCAACCTGGCCCATGGCCTGGCGGTACAGCGCTTTCGCAGCATGAACCTGAAGGGCAGAATCGGCATATCCCTGAACCTGAGCACCCCCCGGCCGGCTGCACGCCACCCGGAAGATCTCCACGCTGCGGACCGGGCCGCCGACGGCCAGAGCAGGATCTACCTCGACCCGCTTTTCGGAAAAGGCTATCCCCAGCGGCACCTGGATACAGAACCGGCTGTGCACATGCCCATAGAGCCCGGAGATATGGAAATAATCTCATCCCCCATCGATTTTCTCGGTCTGAACTACTACTGGGAGGAGGTGGTTCGGCATGACGCCTCCGCAGCGGAGGAGTTTGTCGCCGTCCCTTCTCATTTCAAAAAGACCGCCATGGGCTGGGATGTGGTACCTGAGGGGCTGTACCGGCAGATCAGATGGGTCCACGAAACCTACGGTCCCCTGGACCTCTACATCACCGAAAACGGCGCGGCCTTTCCGGACCGGCTGGACGAAAGCGGAACGGCCTGCCATGACCCGGAGCGCATCGAATATTTACGAGAGCACCTGCGGGTGTGCAAACGCCTCTGCAGCGAAGGCATTCCCTTGAAGGGCTACTTTCTCTGGTCCCTCCTGGACAACTTTGAGTGGGCCCACGGCTATACGAAGCGTTTCGGGATTATCTATATCGACTACGGCGATATGCGAAGGATCCCCAAGGACAGCTACTATTTTTACCGGGATGTTATAGCGGGAACGGAGCCGCTGTAGTCGGACAGCCAGATCCAGCCCTCCCTGCGGACCAGGGATTCCTTTTCCGCGGGGGGACGGATTACCCTGCCTTCAAGATAGTCCCTGCAGACAAGGGTACACAGGAGGGCATCCAGAATATCAGCATCCTCGAGGAAAGGCTCCCGGGGAACTTCCATGAACAGCTCCTTTTCAAGCTCTGCAAGAATAAACCTCCGCTGGTCCAGCTGGTCCTTCTTCTTGTAGGAATGGTCCGGCAGTCCTGAAACCTTGAGCCAGGCTGCGGGGTAAGTCTCCAGCACCGCGGAACGTGCCGCTGTTCCCGGATCCCACCCCGGGGAGAAGGAAAGACTGCTCAGGCGCCTTATTTCATCCAGGAGGCGAAGAGCGGCATGGGCCGTGCGGGCAATGCGGTCCGCCCCGACGTCCATGGGACGTTTACCGATTGCCCGGGCGGTAAAATCATCGGTGTAACGGCGGAAGAGTTCGTTGGCAGGGGGGAGCAGGGCATCCCCGGCGCGGTGGAGGCTCAGAGATTCCGACAGAGCAACCGGCCAGCCCAGGGGTGCATCCATTCCCAGCAGAACCGGAAGCCCGGGTTTTGCCGCTATCCAGCGGGCTGCGATCTCCGCCGGAGAATCCTTAAGCCCGGAGCAGGCTTCCAGGACACGCAGGGTCTCACCTTTCCGATACTGCGCCAGGCACAGCCCGATATTGGAAGGATCGACAGCACAGTCAATCCCGATGAGCAGTACGGAGCTCACGACAGGCGGTCCCGGTAGTCCCCGTAAGCGAATTCCCGCAGCAGCTCGCGGCTGCCGTCCCTCCTGACAATTCCGATGGAAGGATGGGCGACCCCGTTGAACATGCTGGTCTTTACCATGGTGTAGTGAATCATGTCCTCGAATATAATCTCGTCCCCCGGGGCCAGGGGTTCATCGAAGAGCCAGTCGCCCATTACGTCCCCGGCAAGACAGCTGTTTCCCCCCATGCGGTACCTGTAGCCCCTCGTATCCTCTGCGGAAGCAATCCGCGCCCCCCGGATCCGGGGCTGATAGGGCATCTCCAGACAGTCGGGCATGTGGGCGGTAAAGGAGACATCCAGGATCGCAGTCAACACCCCTCCCCTGCTTACAATGTCCTGGACCGTGGATTTCAGGTACCCCGTCTCCCAGGCGAAAGCGCTGCCGGGCTCGAGGATCACCATCAGGTTCGGATACTCCGCCTTCAGGCCCTTGAGGCTGCGGTCAAGAAGGTCCAGATCATAGGTTTTCCTGGTCAGCAGGTGGCCGCCCCCCAGGTTCAGCCAGGAAAGGGAGGAAAGCAGATCGCCGTAGCCTTCCCGTACAGCCTGGATAAGGTCTGCGCTGTTCCGGGCACTGGACTCGCAGAGGGCATGCACATGAAGGCCCTCGGGGGAACACTCAGTCATCAGCTCATCAAGCTCTTCCCGGGGCATTCCCAGGCGGCTTACCGGCGAGGCGGGATTGTAGAGGGCCGTCTCGACGGGAGACCATCCGGGATTGACCCGCACACCCCAGGAGACCCCGGCTGCAGCCCTCTTGTTGTACCCCTGAAGTCGGGGCAGAAAACGCCGCGCCTGAGCGGCGGAGTTGAAGGTGATATGGGAGGATATATCCAGGAGCCGGCTGAACTCCTTTTCTGCATAAACCGGGGCGTAGGTGTAACAGGGACGCCCCATCTCTTCGGCTATGAGGCGTGCCTCGTTCAGGGAACTTGCCGCTGCCCCATCCACGTACTCCGCCAGCAGGGGAAACACCCTCCACAGGGCAAAGCCCTTCAGGGCCGGGATAATGCGTACGCCGGCACTCCGTGCCAGGGAGCTGATGGTTTCGAGATTGGCAGTCAGCAGCTCTTCTTCCAGAACATAACAGGGAGACGGAAAGGATTTCATACAGATCAGAGTACCCGTTGAAGAGTTCCTGTACAAGGGACCTGTTTCCGGCTCCCGACAGCTAGGTCTCCTGCATTGCCAGGTAACGCTTCCGGGCGAAACTGTCAATGCCTCTCTGTTCGGCGATTCCCCTGAACCTGCCCTCCCCGTCAACGGCGGCGATATACTCGACCCCCGTTTTCCGCATTCTTTTCTCAGCCTCCCGCAGACTGAGTTCCGGGGAGGCGAGCACGGGAAGAGGACTCATGATATCCACAGCCAGCAGAAAATGGTTCAGTTCCGATGAAACGAGTACGGTCTTCAGATTATCGAAGCTTATTACCCCGATAAGCCGGTCGTTTTTATCCAGCACGCACAGTTCGCTGAAGGAGGTCTCGGCAAAACGGTGTATTACTTCGCTGATGGGAGTCGCGTCCCTGACAAAGGCATCCTCCGGGCTCAGGAGTTCCGCAAGCTTGAGCTGCTCTTTAAGGACCTCCTCGCTGATATTTTTCCCGGCCTCATCCGCTTTATCGACGGCGTATTTAATCAGGGTCGGCCCCAGCAGCTGCAGTATGAATGTGGAGGTGGTAACCATGATCAGAATCGTTTCGCCGACGGCGCCGGGAAAACGCTGGGCTGCAACAATGGCCAGACCGACAGCCACACCGGACTGGCTGAGCAGACAATAGGGAAGATATTTCCTGAGTTTATTCGGCGCTCCCGAAAGACGACCGCCAAGACGTACACCCAGAGTTTTTCCCGTAAAACGGGCAAGGATGAATATTCCGATCATCAGGAGAATCAGGGGAGACAGGCTTGCAAATTTAAGCGATGCACCGACAAAAACGAAAAAGAGAACATAGATGGGCGTGGAAAACCGCTCGATCAGATTAAAAACAATTTTGCTTTTCCTGGGAGCTTTATTTACCAGGACGGCACCCATGATCATGGCGGTCATAAGCATGTCGACATCAAGAAAGATGGAGGCCCCAAGGACCAGAAGAATCGCCCCCATGGCAAAGACGAAGATCTTCTCCTCTTCGGTGTATTTCTTCAAAAGCCAGATCAATGCAAAGCCCGAAAGCAGGCCAAGGGCCACCGCGCCGAAGGTTTCGTAGAGGGGAAACATCATGGAAGCCAGAAGGTTCTCTCCGCCGAAGCCCAGCAGAGGCGCCGCAACTCCCGCGAGAATGGTAAACAGAAACAGGGCGAGAATATCATCCAGAGCTATAATCCCCAGCAGGGTGGAGGTTACAATACCCCGTGCCCGGTACTCCGAGAGAACATCAGTGGTTCCGGCTGCAGCAGTGGCAGCGGCAATACTGCCCAGAAGAAGGCTGACTGCAAGAGCGACGGAATCGGAAAAAAGAAGCCGCAGGGGCCAGAAGACTGCCAGGCTGACCAGAAAGAAAGCACCCAGGGCCTCTAAAAACAGTATATAGGTAAACTGCCGGCCGTTCTTTTTCAGGGTGGCGAATTTGAGTTCCCCTCCCAGGCTGAAGCTTATCAATCCCAGGGCAAAATAGTTGATCGCCTGAAAACGGTCCAGAGTCACGGAGGAGAGAAAGCCCATGCCCGACTCCCCCAGGGCAAGACCGATGAGGATATACCCCACAACCTGGGGTATCCTGATCTTCTGAAAAAGCCGCCCCCCTATGGTACCGCCGAAAAGCGCAATGCCGATGAAGAGCAGGGCATTCAGCTCCTCGATCCTCATGCTGCCATTAATCAGTTCCAGAATCTTCATACCTTCTGCTCCGTCGTTCCGTTCAGATAATCCCGGAGAAGATCATAACCCTGCTGAGCCGAGGAGATTGCCGCAAGCTGATTCCGCAGGTGCTCCATCTTCATAAGGGAGACAATTTCCGACAGCAGGGCCACGTGCTCCCGCTGCTGATCCTCTTTTAAAAGAATCATAAAGAGTATTTTTACCGGCAGACCGTCTATGGACTCATAATCCGGGATCCCTTTGGGCTGAACGCCGATCCGCAGCACAGGCGTATTGATTCCAGCAGCGCGTATATGGGGAATACCGAGCCCCAGACCAATTCCGGTGCTCATAAGCTCCTCCCTGGCAAGGAGTTTCTCCAGAATCTCCTTGCCGCTCAGGGAAGAAGCGGCCTCCGGCACCGAGGAGACAAGCTGTCCCAGGGTATCGGTTTTTCCAGCCTCCTTGAGCAGCAGAATCGAGTCCGGGGTAATCAGTCTATTCAAATGCATACAAGCCTCTCTTGTTCATATTTGTCATTTTCAGGGCACATATGTACAATATAGTCCTTTATTGTCCATTGTCAAGGATGCCTGAAAAAAATGCTCCGCAGAAATTGTTATTTTCTCTCTTTTATTACAATTTTTGTTATATTTAAAACAAGGAAGAAGTATGAGAGTAAAAATATGTGTGTATTCCCTGGTCCTCATGTTTATCAGCATTACAATAATAGCAGAAAGCTGGATGATAGCCTACATCGAAGGCGAAACCCATATTCACCGTGGAAGCACGCAGGAAATCGCGGATTTCGGTTCTCGGCTGCAACCCGGTGATACCGTGTCGACCGGAGCTGCCTCCCTGGCAATACTGGAGAGCAGCCGGGGAAGCAAAATAAAAATGAAGGAAAACACCCGGCTTCGCCTGGACAGCCTGGAGGAGAATGTGAAAGTTCATCTTCAGCGGGGAGGCGTTTTCTCCCGGATTGTCCGTCTTCTTAAGGACTCCTTTACCGTCACAACACCGTCGGTAGCTGCGGGGGTACGGGGAACGGAGTTCTTCATCGCCTACGGCCTGGTAATAGAGGATGAGGCGGACATCTGGCTCTGCGTCAACGAAGGTTCAGTGGCAGTCAGGTCGGCACAGCAGGAGGTCCTGGTACAGGCCGGAGAGGGGGTCAATATTATAAACGGGTCCAGGATTACAGAGCCAAGGTTTTATCCCTGGACCCGTGGGCTGAACTGGAATACCGATCCGGAAGCTGGAAATGTCCGGGACACCACCGATCTGATCGCTCTTTACTACGATTTACTGGATATCGATTATGACTGAACTATTTTTACTCCTTCGCAGACCGTCTGTACTGATCCTGCTTATCCTGACGGCAATGCCGGGTATTTCCGAGCACATCCCGTCAGCCCGCACCGGAGAGTTCGATTATCAGTTCAGAATCAACCTGGCCAAGGATTATGGTTCCCTGGAACCTGTTGCCGAAGTCAGCGGACGTATCGAGGAGGGGGAATTCCGGTACCGCGCCCTTCTGGCAGGGGCTTACTATCGGTTTCACAAAAACCTTAAAGCAGGCGGCTTCTACACCCTGCTGGCCGGAGCCCGGCACGATGACGACTGGGTCGGCGACCCATCCCGCTGGTGGTGGGAAAAAACAACTGACCGGCCGGAGCAGCTGCTTAGCCTGGATGTCAGTCCCCGCTTTCTCCTGGCCTCACTGCCCGGGGAAAACTGGGTCTTTATGCTGAAGAACAGGTACATATTCAATACCTATAACGGTCACCAGACCCTGATGGTCCGTCCCGGACTGACCTATGTACACATACAGGACCGGGAACCGGTCTTCAATATCGGCTTCCACTACGGGGTATACCTGCCCCTGAACTTCTCGGAAGTGCTGATCTATGAACACGATCCCTATGTCAATCTGATCTACCATGTGAACCGCAGGGTGAAACTGGAACTTTTCGGGGCATGGCGCTTTCGCACCTGGAGCACCTCGGAGGATGTTTCCGATGCGGGAGAGTCGGGGTATCGGGTTCAGGACCGGGTCTTTGTTCTGGGAACCGGGCTTATTGTACGCCTCTGAAGCAGCTATAACTCAAGATCCCCGTCATGCTCCTCATGCCAGGGCAGTCCGTCGGATGCAAGCTGCTCAAGGAAGGGATCGGGATCAAACTCCTCAACGTTGTACACGCCGGGGCCCTTCCATTTTCCCTGGATGAACATCAGAGCCCCCACCACTGCCGGGACGCCGGTGGTATAGCTGACCCCCTGGGCGCCGGTCTCCTTATAGGCGTCTTCGTGGCTGCAGTTGTTCCAGATGTAGTAGCCGCGCTCCTTACCCCCTGCAAGGCCGCGGATACGGCAGCCGATGGAGGTTTCCCCGGTGTAGTTTTCTCCCAGTTCTCCGGGATCGGGAAGAACGGCCTTCAGGAACTGGATCGGCACAATCTCTATGCCTTTGTAGATGATCGGATCGATCCTGGCCATCCCGATATTCTGAATCACCCGCAGGTGAGTCAGGTACTCCTGGCCGAAGGTCATCCAGAAGCGGGCCCGCTTCAGGCTGGGAAAGTTTTTTACCAGGGACTCCAGCTCCTCGTGGTAGATAAGGTAGGACTCTTTGGGGCCGATATTCGGATAGGTGACGGGCTGATGGATCTCGTGGGGTTCCGTGTAGACCCACTTTCCGTTTTCCCAGTATTTTCCTTTCTGGGTAACCTCGCGAATGTTGATTTCCGGATTGAAATTGGTTGCGAAAGCCTTTCCGTGGTCCCCGGCGTTACAGTCGATGATATCCAGGTAGTTGATCTCGTCAAAATAGTGTTTTGCAGCGTAGGCGGTAAAGACCCCGGTTACCCCCGGATCAAAACCGCAGCCCAGGATCGCCGTAAGTCCGGCGTCCTCGAACTTCTTTTTATAGGCCCACTGCCATTTGTATTCGAATTTTGCTTCATCCCTGGGTTCATAGTTGGCGGTATCCAGGTAATTTACCCCGGCGGCAAGGCAGGCATCCATAATGCACAGATCCTGATAGGGCAGAGCCACATTGATAACGATGTCGGGGGAAAAGTCCTTGAGGAGCGCCGTCAACGCGGGAACGTCCTCGGCGTCAACACCCGCCGTAGCAATGCGCACCCCGGTTTTCTCCTCCACCGCAGCGGCTATCGCATCGCACCTTTCTTTAGTGCGGCTTGCAAGGAGTATTTCAGTGAAATTCCCGCTGTGCCGGGCAGCTTTATGGGCAACAACGGTTCCCACACCGCCGGCCCCGATAATCATCAGTCGTGCCATTTTCGCCTCCTGCAAAAAGGTGGATATCTATTTTCTACACCGCAAAGAAGGGTACTGTCAAAGGGAGGGGCGGGAAGAATCGACGAAGAGGATATGGAACTCTGTTCCGTCCTGTTCAGTGCTGGTAAACCCGACGGAGGCCTTTAAATACCCCTCACCCAGTAGTTTCATGCTGTAGGTCCCGAGGCCCCGGTTCTCCCCCTTGGTGGAGAAGGAGCGGGTGAAAACTCTGAGCCGGGCTTCCTCATCCATGACTCCGGGATTCCAGACACTGAAAACTTTTCCCCCGGAGCGGGTACCGCAGAAAAGAGTAACCGTATCTCCCGATTCGGAGGCTTCAAGGGCGTTCTTCAGCATGTTGCCCACCACCCGCCTCAGGAGTCCGGCGTCGGTAATCAGGGAGAATACCTCTGCAAAGGGTCGGATCTCAATGGAAACACCCCGCTTTTCAGCGAAACCGCTGAACTGGTCAGCCAGGACTTTCAGCAGCTCCAGGGAGTGGACAAAATCCTTCCGCACCTGGAGGGTACCGTTTTCCGCCCCGCTGAGGGTCTTCTGGTCCTCGATTTCGCCGGTGAGACTGCTGCTGATCTCAAGAAGTTTCGTAACATCCGCCCGCACACCCGGCGGCAGATCCTTGCGGGCCAGCAGTTCAAGGTGCATCCGCAAACCCGTGGCGGTATTGAGCACATCATGAAAAAAGAGGCGCTCCATTACCATGCGGCGCTTTTCATCGCTCCTGTCCTCGAGAAACAGCAGAATGTACGGTTCATTCTCCCAGGAGATCGGGACCGCAGTTACCTGGTACTCAATCCCCTCCTCGGATACGGCGCCGCTCCGCCGCAGCAGACAGCGGCGCTTGACGGAGATACCCTCTTCCTGGGCTTCCAAAACGGCCAGAGCCAGCCCGCAGAAGCGGCAGGCTTGGGAGGTGCCGCAGCCCCCGGGGCAGCTTTTGGCGTGAACGCAGCCCAGGGCCTCTCCGGGACGCAGGCCGAGACCTTCCAGCAGATCCTCATGAAACCGGCCGGCATCCTCAGGATAGCTTTCCACGATCTGCCGCTGCCGGTTCAGTACAAAAAGGAGGAAATCGATGCGGGTAAAAAGCGCATCGAAGGGGAAGCCCTCTTTCAGTTTTACCCGCTGTTTCTCGATCTGAGCACGATCAAGGCGTTCCGGAAGGGCCGTACTACTCATGCGGCACCCTTCAGCCTCCGATCAGGGAGGTCAGATAGGGAATTCCGATAAAGGTGCCGACGGCGCTCCCCACGGAGGAGAGAAAAAAGACCAGCAGCGCATGGGTAAAGCGGTTGCGGTAAAATCCGCGGATACTCAGAATATCGTCATGGAGGGTCTCAAAGTCCTTTACCCGGGGCTTTCTCAGGACCCCTTCGATAAGCCCGGCGACGATACCCACCCCGATGGTCGGATTCAGCGAGGTAATCGGCGCCGCCACAAAGGACAAAATAATCGTCAGGGGATGGGCCAGGGCAATAATCGCTCCCAGGGCCGAGAGGGTTCCGTTGACCAGCACCCACATCCAGAGCATGGAGAGGGCGTTCTGCCAGCCGGAACTGACAAAACCGAGGCCTACAATTACAAGGATTACCGCCGGTACAAGCCAGGGCAGCACCCGGGAGATTCTTCCCCGGGGGGGAACACTGCTGATATCGGATAAATCAGTATTCCCGTTCTCCTCGTCAAGTTCGTGGAGGATCCTGATAATACCGGGACCGTGCCCGGCTCCGATTACCGCTACGTTGCGTTCTCCAGGGGCCTGGAAGATCTTTGTTGCCAGAAAACGATCCCGCTCATCAATCAGCACCTCCTTTACGGACGGCAGATAACCGGCAAGCTCCTGCATCATGTCTTCCAGAGCGCTCTTCTCCTTGAGGCGTTCTATCTCCTCTTCCGAGAGCTTCTCGTTGGTAAACGCGGAACTCAGGAGGGCCGCAACGAGCTTGTTCTTGCCCCAGAATCCGGATTTGGCCCAGGCCCGTCGCAGGGTGGTCTGGATCTCCCGGTCGGCAAAGGAAAAGGAGATATCCTCCTCTTCGCAAACAGAGACCGCCCGTTTCATCTCCTCCCCCGGGGCAATACCCAGGTCCATTCCCATGCGTCGCTGAAAGGAGGTAAGCACCAGGTTGACCAGAAGCAGAAAGGCCTTTCCCTGCTTCATGACCTGGCCGATATTCATGCTTTCCCAGCTCTGCTTCTTTTTCATGGCCGCGAATCGGCCTTCGTCAATCTCAATACAGACATGATCGGGCTTCTCTTCCCGGATTACCCGTTCCACCTCGTCGGCACTCTCTGAGGAGACATGGGCGGTTCCGATCAGAACGACTTCCTTGTTCCGCAGCTTTATTCTGGTCACCGTATCGCTTACATGGATATCCTTCACTCAATAACTCCCCGGCGCTTCAGGAACTCCCTGGCAAGCCGTGTCTCCCGGAGGGAGAGAATATTCGCGTCCGCCGTCTCCATTAAAAGGGTCTCCCCCAGGGCGGACATATCATGGGTGATGTAGAACATCCCCAGATAAAAAAACATCTGACTTTTCAGAAGAGGCTGCTTCTCCTCTTTCAGCTTCCTCAGGGCCGTTCCCTCGTAGCCGGGTTCCACAAAAGTCCTGGCAACATGATAGGCCCCGGAATCCCGCGGAAAGGTATTCACGATACCCCGGAAATACTCTGTTCCCTTCTCGGCATCCCCTTCCACAAAATAGAGAGCCCCGACCATCAGCTTGAATCCGGGGTTCTCCTGATCCTGTTCACTGCTCATGCGATAAAGACGGCGGGCCTCCGGGTAGCGCTCTGCCAGCACATAGAGCATACCGAGATCCGGATATACCGGATAGTAGTCCGGCCGCCTGGAAATAACAAACTCAAGATCCTTCAGGGCCTCAGCGTAGCGCCCCAGATCTATCAGGATGCCTCCCCGATAGACGTAGGCGTAAAAAAGCTCAGGGTTGATCTCAACGGCACGGTCGAAATCCTCCAGGGCCAGGGACGGTTTTGCAAGATCGATGAGCCGCACCTTGCCCCGGTCAATATAGTGCCAGTAGTGGTCCGGGAGCGCCTCTATGGCCCTGGTCAGATCCTCTTCCGCGCCTTTGGGGTTTCCGAGCCTGAGTTTGCTGCGGGCACGGTCGGCATAGACGAAGGAGTAATCCGGGTCGATTCTGGCGGCCTCATTGAACTGCTCGACTGATTCCTGATAGTCCTCGGTCCTTCTGAGGGCATTCGCGTAACCCAGGCGGGCAACAAAGCTGTCGGGATCCGATTCCAGGCTGCGCCGGAAGGATTCCTTCGCTTTGCGGTATTCCCTGCGTTCCAGGTAGAGTTCGCCCAGGGAGGCGTTCGCCCGGGGCTCTCCCGCATCTATACTCAGGATCTCCTCCAGCGTTGATTCCCTGTCCTTGTTTTCTCCCCGGGCACCCTGCACAAGGGAAAGGTTGTAGAGGGCATTTATATTCTCCGGGTTCTCCTTAAGGACCGCTTCAAGCTCCGACTCCGCTTCGTCGAACTGTCCCACCGCCAAAAGCAGCGAAGAGTAGAGAACCCGGGTTTCCGGGTCCTCCGGAGCCTCCCGCTTCGCCCGTTCGAAGGCGGAGATCGCCGCTGAGGGATCTCCGGTGGCGGCGTAGTAGCTGACGCCCCGGTAGGTCTCTTCCTCCAGGCTGGTTTCCGGTATCGCTTCGGGTTCAGGTTCTACAGTTTTTGGCGCCGTGGCACAACCGAAGAAAATATAGGCAGCCAGGAGAGAAACAAGAAGCGGGGAGAATATGCGGTGCGTAGCTGACATGAAACTCAACCTCTACGTATAGGAAAATCTCCCGGAAACTCTACACGAAAGAGAGGCCCTCCGCAAGAAGATGAAAACCGGCACTTTTTATATCGCGCACGATAAAATCGCACTTGATTCTTATTTGTAATGCAGGTATATTACTCCCATGAAATCACCATTTTACAGTTTTCAGGCAGAAAGCCTGCAGGGTAAACCGGTATCCTTCGATGAATACGAAGGCAGGGTTGTGCTGGTCGTCAATACCGCAAGCAAATGCGGTTTAACCCCTCAATATGAAGGTCTCGAAACACTCTATAAAAAGTATCGGGATCGGGGACTCGTAATACTTGGATTTCCCTGCAATCAGTTCGGCAATCAGGAACCGGGAAACGAGAACTCGATACAAGAAGGATGTCTGATCAATTACGGAGTCAGCTTTCCCGTATTCAGAAAAATCGACGTAAACGGAAATGACGCTCATCCGCTTTTCGCCTACCTGACTAAATCCCTTCCGGGAATATTCGGAGGAAAAATCAAGTGGAACTTTACCAAGTTCCTGCTGGATCGAAGGGGTAATCCCGTAAAAAGGTATGCCCCGTCGACAAAACCGGAAAAACTGGAACCTGCAATCAGGATGTTGCTGGATAAGAGCTGAAGAGGCTATACTTGCTGTATGGCTGATTCTGATGATGTACTGAAACTGGAAAACCAGCTCTGTTTTCCCTTTTACGCGGTCTCCCGGCTCATTACCCGTCATTATCAGCCCCTGCTGGAAAAACTGAACCTGACCTACCCGCAGTACCTGGTTCTTCTGGTACTGTGGGAGCGTCAGTCCTCCAGCGTTACGGAGCTGAGCCGGATTCTTCTGCTCAACTCAAACACCCTGACCCCCCTGCTCAAACGCCTGGCAGCGCAGGGTTATATCGAGCGCACCCGCAGCGACGAAGATGAACGGAGGGTAATGATCAGTCTTACAGAAAGGGGCTGGAATCTGCGCAAAGAAGCCCTCGGCATTCCAGAAAAGCTGGTCGCCTCCCTGGAGTATTCAGAGGAAGATCTCATTGCATTGAAAAAACTGATCGATCCTTTCCTGGAAGCTTTGAAAAAATAGAGGGCATCCCTGCAGTTTTTTACTCTCGCAGATTTGTTCTCTGATGAAAGATTACCTTCCATTCCCCGTTCGTCGACTTCCAGATTGAGCTGCAGTTCGCCTTTGTTCTGCTGTTGTTCTTCGTTTTCACAGCTTCGTACAGCAAAAGGGCCGTATCCTCGGACAGCATGATCATTTCAGACGCTGTATCCGAGATGTAAAAGACACCGTCAAGTTTTTCCAGCCCGGCCTTGCTTGAATAGGCCTTTCGGCCATGTTCATCGATTTCGATACAATTTTCTTCGACAATCCGGTTGATCTGCTCCCTGTCGTTCCGAATACCCTTATTCAATAACAGTTCTTCCCGCGCAATGAGTTCCTTTTTGCTTATCCCATTAGTATCCGTCATATAACATGCTCCCGAGGCCCTGAATGTTTCTCCATGATATCAGATTCCCGATATCTTTTCTAATACCCTTCTGCGAGGAGATCCTGAAGTCTGCCAGGGAATATGGACGTCAATGATCGTCGTCGATACCAATGTAATCGCCTGGATGTTTCTCTTATCCCCATACAGAAAAGCTGCTGAAGAGCTGTACTGCAACGATTCTGACCGGGCGGCTCCCCGGCTCCGGCGCAGTGAGTTTCAGAACGTTCTGACTCATTATGTGCACAAACAGCTTCTCAGTACGGATGATACTGTCGGTATCTTTACTGCTGCATCGGATGTAACGAAGGGAAGGGGGTTCGGCCTATGTCTGCGAATTTGTGGATACAGCCCGTTCCCTGGGGGTACCGTTTTACACAGGCCAGCGAAGTCCGGTAAAGGCTTTTCCGGAGACAGCAATAAAAATCGGAATTCCGGATTGACCAGCCCCCCTTCCCGCTCTACAGTAATGCAGAGATGATCACCGATTTTCTTACCCAGGACGAACGAGAAAAAGGAGTCCGGCTGCTTCTCTGGCACGCCCTCTTCAACGGGCTGGGTTACGGTTTTCTTGCAGAGACGATAATTTATCTGCTGGCCCTGCAGTTCAATCCCTCCAACACCCAGCTGGGTTTTATCTCGTCGGCTATTCATATTGCGGGACTCGTACTGCTTTTCGTCCCCCGGCTGACCAACGGCATGAACCTGCGAAAACTCTTTTTCTCCGCCTGGATGTTCCGCGGCGCGGTGAGCTCCTTTTACGTACTGCTGCTCTTTACCCGGGGGCAGACGGCGGTGGTCCTTATTCTTGGCATCTATGCCCTCTTCTGTATCTCCCGTATTGTCGGGGCCTCCATGGCCGAGCCGGTGCAGCAGATGGTGGCTTCCACGGAAACCCGGGGGCGCTTTATCGCCCAGATGTTCATCAGCAACCAGTCCGCCCGGCTGGTCAGCCAGCTCATCAGCTACCTCTTGACCTCCATCGCAATCATGAGCGAATTGAACAGTCTGCTTGTTCTGATAGGCCTTGGAGTAGTAACCAATACGATCTCGGCCCTTTACCTGCGCAGGATTCCCTACCGGGAAAAGAGCCAGTATCAGAAAGGGAGCAACCTCTACCGGGTACTCCTTCGGACGGTAAAAAACCGGGAGCAGTTACTGGTGATCTTTATCCGCTGTTTCAGCCTTTCCGCCGCGGTGCTCATCGGTTTTACCACCCCCTTCCTGCGGGTAGTGGTGGGCTACGCCCAGAACATGGTGTTTCTTTATTCCCTGGTAGGTACGGCGGGAATGATTGTAAGCGGCCTGTTCCTGCGGCCCATCGTGGACAATGTGGGGTCCAAGCCCCTTTTGATGGCCTCCTTTACCGGTCAAGCGGCCATCTTTATTATCTGGGCCGGCCTCAAGGATGCACCCCTGGGACTTTTTCTGGGCCTGGGATTTTTTACCACCTTTCTGCAGGCCTCGGTTTTTCAGCTGGTCGCCCGGCTCGTGTATAACGTGATCCCCGAGGAGGACAAGATCAGCTTCATGTCCCTGCTGAACTTTATCACCGCCGTATTCTCCTTCCTGGCCGGTATTGCAGGAGGTCTCCTCATCGACCTGGCGGCAAAAATCAGCCTTCCCTTCGGCTCCGACTACAGTCTCACCTTTACAGCAGGCTCAATATACTGCGCCATAGCCTTCCTGCTGGTATTCAGCCTGCGGGACCAGGGTAGCCTGGGTATGCGGGAAACCGCGAACATCATCTTCTCGCCCCGGAACTTCAAGACCTTCCTGGATATCTACACCTTCAACCTGACGGCCAATCCGGTAAAGCGGCAGAATATCCTTACCGCGCTGAACTTCTCTCCCACACCTCAGGCGGAGCAGGAGCTGCGGCAGATCCTGAACAACCCGATTGCCCCGGAGAAGGACCAGATACTTATTTCCCTCTATACGAACCCCAGACCCCGGCTCCTGGGGCTCATAATCCGGGAAGCGGAGAACCCGGAATCCGCCCAGCGCTCCAGCGCCATCTTCGCCCTGGGGGCCTACCCGGGAGAAAAGAGCCGAAACGCCCTGCGCGGGCTCTATCAGTCGGAGGATCCCCGGGTATCCTGCGCCGCGGCCAAGTCCCTGGCCCGGATCGGAAACCCTGTTCATCCCGAAGAGCTTGAAGGTCGCCTGATCTCCGTCGACCTTCCCACCCGGGCGATGCAGGACCTGATGGTTGCCCTTTCAGTGGCGGGGGAACATGAGCGTTACCTCCGCTCCCTCTTTCAGCTCTGTCCGGCCTACCGGGGCGATTACCATCTGCAGAGCATCCTGGCCCTCGCCGCAGCCCTGGAGGATTATTCCCCCCGTCTCGACCTTATCTATTCCCGGGAGAACAACAGAAGCGGCGGCGGGCTGTCCATCATCATCGAAGAGACCCGCCCCTTCAAACCCTTTTTCGATGACCTCCGGACCATTCAGGAATACTATCGCAACGGTCGGCATGAAGAGCTCCGGGACTGGTGCTGCAGGGTCGTTTCCGACTACACCCTGGACGAGCATCCGGTGGCCCTCTCGATGAAATCCGACTCGGGCCATCCCTCTTCTTCGCTGAGTCTTGGGCGCCTGTATTTCACCTTTCAGTTGATGAATCTTCTTCGTCGTCCCGGGAAGTAGTTTTTCCCTCTGATATATTGCTTGCCTCAAGGGGCCGGCCTTGGTACAATCCGGTCATGAAAAGTCGGGTCAGGCCAGCCTACTACCTTGTTCTTGTTGTGTACGCACTTATAATCGGTGGACTTCTGTATCGGGAATTCGGCCAGGCCAGACCTGTCAGCTATTCTCTGGGAGAAATAAGCATATCCGCCCGTCAGACCGCAGGAGTCCCGGGAAACATTCTTCCTGGACAGGGTGCAGGGTTCCGCTCCCTTACCCTGCGCTACCGCAGCTTTCAACTCTCCATCCCCGAAACGGGCCTTGCCGTTGAAGTCGATGAGGAGGGCACGGAAATTCCTGCCGCCGTGGCTGACATTGACCGTTCAAGCAGCGAGATTTCAATACGCCTGGTTTCCGGGATTGAACTCCGGATACGGGAGAACGAAGAGGAAAACAACAGTTACATCCTGAGCCTCGATTTTACAGCCGCCGATGCGGAGAAGCTGCGGGGCATTCGACTCCCCTGGAGAGGTTCGGAACCGCAGTTTCACAGCGGGCTGCCCATACTCATTGCCTCACCCCCCGGAACATCGGGAGGTACGGTACTGCTGCCTGCTTCGGCCCGGGTGAATGCGGAGTTCCTCTCCATTCCCCGGAGTGATTCCCTCCAGGAGATCCTGCTCTTCAACGCCCCCGAAGAGGGTTCCCTGATTGAAAGCTGGTTCCGAATACGGGGAGGTCTCGCCTCGAGAGAAGAAGCCGACCGTGCCCTGAAGGAGTTTTACAACCTCGCCTACAGAGGCTGGGAACGGGACCGCTGGATTCCCGGGGCAGGGAGCTGGGAATACGTGGCGGACGCTCCGCCGGAGAGCAGAACTGCCACGGCACTCCTCATGGAATCCCTCTCCAGAGGCAGCTACTTCTCAACCAGGGAACGCCTTGCCGCGGCCAGTCCCCGGCTCATCGACCATACCAGCGCCCTCTTTCTCGGGTCCGTCGTATCTCCCTTCGAACAGTTCGGTTCATCCATGGAAGATTTCATGGCGGAAGTCCGGCAGGCGCTGAACAACGGAGACAGTTCGATATTTGACAAAGTCGACAGTCTGAACAGAATTATCCAGGCGGGAATCGGTTCCGGGGAAGGCATACAGGATGCCCTCTCCCAGCTGGCGGAAACAACGGTCCTTGCCGAACCATCCAGCCCGGCGGAACTGCTCAGGGCCATCAGGGCCGCTGAGTTTCTGCTTGAATGGGAAGGGCCGGAACACTCGGGAATCCGCTATCTGATCCGGGAAGAGCTTCTGCCCGGACTCTGTACAACGAATTACGGCTACGGCATACACTTCAACGGGACCTCCGACGCCCTGACCGGCGTTCTGGCGGGAAGACTGATGGCCGCAGGCAGTGACGACTTTTCCGCAGCCCTGGGATACACCCTTCTTGCATCCTTTACCGCCTCCGCCGGGGAGTTCTCCCGGACCCCCGCCGGGATTATACGCAGGGAGTTTTATTACCAGAACTCACAGAAACTTCTGGAACCGGAAGCCCTGCCGCGGCTTCAACCCCTGGCGGGAGAACTGCCCTATCAGCCGCGGGCAATCGAACTGGGAACAGACGAAGGATGGATGTGGACCACCGCCGCGGATGTGCGTTACCAGGACGGCGGTACAACGAGCATCTTGAGTTTTCGCTTTCCCCAGGGCGGAATACACCACTTTGCCCTCTACGGGGTAGAACCCTTCGACCAGATCCAGATGCACGGAATTCCCTGGAAGAGCGACCCGGAATTCCAGCGCTACAGCGACGGCTGGGTGTACAATCCCCGTACGAAAACCCTCTTCTTCAAGATACGGCACCGCTCCGAGAGGCAGGAGATACGGATCCTCCGAAATACCCCTGAAGCGGCTCCTCCGGCTAGGCCTTGATCCGCTTTAGTACACCCCCGGCAAAGGTGAAACCGCCTCCGAAGGCTGTAAGTCCGTAGTACTCTTCCCGGCGGGAACTATCCTCCAGGATCCTTTCAATACAGACCGGGATTGTCGATGACGAGATATTTCCGATTCCATCGATAATGCTGTAAACCTTCTCCGGTTTTGCCCTGAGCTTCTGTCGTACAGCATCAATTATCCGCTGGTTTGCCTGGTGGGGAACTACAAGATCGAGCTCATCGGGTCCGATTCCCGCCTCCCTGCAGGCGTCTTTAAGGATGTCCGCCATGGCGGTAACCGCCTTGCGAAAGACCTCCGGTCCTTCCATGAAAACCGGGTCCTTCAGGTCTGCAGGGATCCTCAGAAGTGATCCGTCTTCCCCACTGGCGGAGAGGACCGGCCGCTTTATCTCCAGAACGCCCTTTTCCGACAGCTCATTTCCGCCGACTATCATGGTCGCCGTTGCACCGTCACCGAAAACCGGGGCTGTGGAGGGATCAGATGTATCCATACGGTCAGAAAGCACATCGGCGGTAACAAGCAGTACTCTGTGGCCGGGTTTCTGTGCCAGGTAGTCGTGGGCTATCTGCAGGCCGTAGACGTATCCGGAACAGGCGGCGTTTATGTCATAAGCCGGACAGGTACAGTCGGCATTGTACCTGCGGTTCAGTTCATACTGCACCATGGTGGCCAGGGCCGGAGTGTTCATGACGGGGGTCACGGTGGAACAGATCAGAAGGTCCACCTCCTCGATTCCCATACCCAGATCATCCAGCAGCCGGCTTGCGGCGTCCACCGACAGGCTCAGGGCATTCTCCCCCTCCCCGATCCAGTGGCGCTCCCTGATTCCGGTGCGTCGCACTATGTCGTCGGGACTCCAGGTGGGACAGAGCCGGGAGATTTCTTCGTTGCTCACAACCCGGGAACCCAGGACCCCCCGGACCGCCGTAATGGCCGCCGTTCCCTCCCGGGAAGGTCCGGAAAAGCCGGAAGCTCCGGTCTTGAGAGACGTGATAACCGGGATTCCAGGTTCCTCCCGGGTAATAGGTTTGATCCTCACTGCTCCCTTTTCCAGGCGGATCTTTGCAATCCCGTCACCCACATTGGCGGAGTCCCCCTCGGCAACATCGAGGGAGCTCACGACACCGGAAACAGGGCTGGACAGGGTTACCATGGCCTTATCGGCTTCGAGTTCCGCAATCTCCTGACCTTCGCTGATGGAATCCCCCTCCGCCACGAGCCATTCGATAACCGTTACAACCTCATCGGAAGGACTCGATCCGACGGCTTCCAGGGTATAGAGTTCTCCGCCGGCCTCTTCCGCCTTGCGCCAGCTGATACTGCCCTCCAGCAGTTCAACGGCGGTCTCCAGTACCCGCTTGTACGACGGCAGGACCTCAAGCTGGTTGGCAAAATTGCAGGGAACGTAGGTATCTCCCCGGGTTACCCTCCGCAGCCGGATCGGACGACGGCTTGCCTCCGCCAGGGTACTCAGAATCTCCGACCCCATACCGGCGGTGTGGGTGTCTTCATGAACGACAATCAGCCGGCCGGTCTTTTCCGCCGAGGAGATGAGCATATCCCTGTCCCAGGGGGCCAGAGTACGCAGATCGATAACCTCCGCTTCCGCTCCGGCCTCCGCCAAGGCTGCCGCCGCCTTCATGCAGTGGACCACGGTGTTTCCCCATCCCAAGAGGGTGATGTCCCTGCCCTCCTTGAGGAGCCGGGCTTTACCGGGAGAGGCCAGCAGCCTGGCTGCCGGTCTGGTCGTGGCAAAATCCCTGCTGTTCAGCAGGTTCTTGGGATAGAAAAAGAGGGTCGGTCTCCCGGATTCGAAGGCGGAGTTCAGAAGGGCCGCTGCATCATCCGCCCGGGAGGGCATAAAGACATCCACCCCCGGGGTATGGGCGGCTATTCCGTCCATGGACTGGGCGTGAAAGGGTCCCAGGCCCGGCTTGTAGCCCCCGCAGGATATCATCACGATGACCGGGGCCTGCCAGCCGCCGTCGGTACGCCAATACATGCTTCCCAGCTCGGAGATTATCTGATTAAAGGCTATGGGCAGAAAATCGGCGAACTGCAGAAAGGCCACGGGACGCCTTCCCGCCAGGGCCTCGCCGCCGGCAATCCCCACAATGGAGGCCTCAGCCAGGGGAGAATTGCAGACCCGGCCGGGGAAGAGGTCCGTAAGACCCCGGGTCACCCCGAAGACGTCCCCCTTGGGATCTTCGATGTCCTCTCCGAACAGATAGACCCGTTCGTCGGCCTTCATGCGGGCAGTCAGGACATCCCGCAGGGTTTCAATCATGGTCCTGGGCTCACCTTCGCTCTCCGACGGCTGACTCTCGTCGACCTCGAGCAGGTGCCGGGGATAGGGTTTTACCGCATCGTGGACGGCCTCGGGTTCGGGACCCAGCTGACTCTCCCGGGCGAGGTTCTCCAGCTCCGTTCTGCGGGAGGCTTCAGCCTCCTCCAGTTCCTTCTCGTCCATACCGGATGAAAGAAGCACATCCCGCAGCTTCCGCACCGGATCCCCGGTCAGCCGTGCCCGGGAAATCTCCTCTTCGCTGCGATAGACCCGCTGGTCGTCGGCGTTGGTGTGGTTCGAAAGCCGTTCGACCTCCATAATCAGGATTGCCGGTCTCCTGGATTCCCGCATTTCCGCGACGGTCTCCCCAAAAACCTCGTCCGCCGTCAGCGGGTCCCGGCCGTCGAAACGGCGGATCGGTATACCGTAAAACTCTTCGGCCGGTCCGTCGGGAAGATTGTAGAAGGTCTTTCCCCGTGTGCGGGTGGATATGGCAAATCCGTTATCCTGAACAAGAAAAAGGACCGGAAGGGTCTCCCGAACCGCCTGGGCCACAGCTTCAAGAACCTCTCCCTGCTGGCTCATGCCGTCTCCCAGGGAACAAAGGACCACAGGAGCTCCGGGCCTGTCCTTTACGGCCCGGGCGACACCCGCCGCCTGGAGTCCCGAGTTTCCCACGGGTCCCACCAGACTGAGGATATTCAGTGAGGGATCACTCATGTGGGCGTTCATCTGCCTGCCCCGGGAGTGTGAAGCGTCCTTGTTGAAGAGAGAATGAAAGAACATTACCGGGGCCATTCCCCGGGCGAGCATCATCGCTTTGTCACGGTAGTGGCAGTGGAGCCAGTCCTCCGGCTTCAGATACTGAGCCAGGGCCGCCCCGGCTTCGTGCCCTCCCCCGGAGACGTGAAAAAAGGCCTCTCCCCGGTGAGTGTAGCTCTCTTCTATCCGGTCAATTTCCCGGGAAGAGAACATATTCATATAGAGTTTGAACAGATACTCCTGCCGCTGGGCGCTTATATCGGTCTTCATAGTTAAAAACTCCTCCATTCTCATGTCGGCCGCGGACCGACTGAAGAATTCGGAACAGGTTACCAGATCTTTAGATTAATGAAAACACTCCCGGTACGGCCCTTCCCGAAGACCAAACTTGACCTGCTCCGCCGGCCCGGCCTATCATGGAGCCATGAAAAGAACCCTCTCCGAATACGGTTACCTCCGCGCTGCGGCGGCTGTTCCCCTGGTAAAACCTGGAAATGTAGATTTCAACTGTACAAAAACCCGGAATCTGATGGAGGAGGCAGCCCGGGCGGACGTCTCCGTAACGGTCTTTCCCGAGCTCGGAATCACCGCTTACACCTGTGCCGACCTGTTTCAGCAGGATCGTCTGCTGCATACTGCGGAAGAGGGAGTCAGCGGCCTTATAAACCTGACAAAGTCCCTGAGCGGTGTTTTTGTTCTCGGGGTGCCGGTAAAACGGGACGGGAGGCTTTTCAACTGCGCCCTGGTAATCGGCGGAGGCAGGCTCCACGGCGTCGTACCCAAAACCATCATTCCCACCTATCGGGAGTTTTATGAGACCCGCTGGTTTGCAGGCGGCGGTCGTATAGGCGGTCAGGTAGAATACGCCGGACATCGAAGCCCCATGGGCACGGACCTGATCTTCTCTTTCGAGGCCGACGGAGCACGGAACCTTAAAGCAAGCTTCGGCGTGGAAATCTGCGAGGACCTCTGGGCACCCGTTCCGCCCAGCTCAGGCCTCTGCAGTGCCGGCGCCCAGATCATCCTGAATCCCTCCGCCAGCAATGAGCTCGTCGGCAAGGCATCCTACCGTCACGGACTCATTACCCAGCAGTCCGCCCGCTGTCTTTCCGCCTATGTTTACGCTTCCTCGGGGGTGGGGGAATCCACCACGGATACGGTCTTTGGCGGTCATGCCCTTATTGCAGAAAACGGGGCCATCATTGCCGAGGGCGAACGCTTTAAACGGGAAGGGCAGCTCCTCTATTCCGATATCGACCTCGATTTTCTTGACCACGAACGGATCAATTCAAGCACCTTCGCCCAGGGAGCCGACCTGGCAGAACGGGAGTACCGACAAATAAACCTGGAACTGAGCACCGCCTCCCCGGAAATCACCAGCCTTGTCCGCACACCGGTACGAAACCCCTTCGTACCGGCGGTCCGGGAAGATCTTGAGGCCCGCTGCCGCGAGATCTTCGCCATTCAGAGCGCAGGTCTTGCGGGAAGGCTTGCGCATATAGGCTGCACGAGCGTTGTCCTGGGGCTTTCGGGGGGGCTGGATTCCACCCTGGCACTTCTGGTTACCGTGGAGGCCTTCAGGGAGCTGGGGCTCGATCCTTCGGGGATCCGCACCTTTACCCTTCCGGGCTTCGGCACAAGTTCCCGTACCCGGACAAATGTGGAGAAACTGACCAGAGCCCTGGGAGTACCCCTGGAAACAGTGGATATAGCCGAAAGCTGTCTGCTGCAGCTCAAGGACCTTGAGCATTCGGGAAAACCCGAGGACACGGCCTATGAGAATGTCCAGGCCCGGCAGCGGACAATGTTTCTGATGAACAAAGCCAACATGCTGGGAGCCATCGTGATCGGGACCGGCGATCTTTCGGAACTGGCTCTGGGCTGGTGCACCTACAATGGGGACCATATGTCCATGTACTCGGTAAACAGCGGGGTGCCCAAAACCCTGGTCCGGTTTCTGGTTACCTACGCGGCGGACAGCTGGGCCGGAGACGAGGCCGCCGCAGTACTCCACGATATTGTTGACACACCCATCTCTCCCGAACTGCTTCCCCCCGACGCGGAAGGAGAGATCTCCCAGAAAACCGAGGATACCATCGGACCCTACGTATTGCACGATTTCTTTCTGTACCACGCAATACGCTGCGGCGCCTCCCCGAAGAAGGTACTCCTGCTGGCGGATAAGGCCTTTTCCGGAGAATACGAAACCGGCACAATCCTCACCTGGCTGCGCAGCTTTTACCGCCGCTTCTTTTCCCAGCAGTTCAAGCGATCCTGTCTTCCCGACGGTCCCAAGGTGGGAACCATCTCCCTCTCTCCCCGGGGTGACTGGCGCATGCCCTCGGATGCTGATGCGGGAATCTGGCTGGACGAACTGGACGCTCTGTCATAACAGAAGGCGGGATCAGCTACAGCGTATTGACCGCCCAATCCGAAAGGCGTATTATTGAGACTGATTTTCAATCAAGGAACGAACCATGAAATATGCAATTGCAGCCGATGGCAGCCAGATGGCCGGACACTTCGGCCACGCCCCTTCTTTTATTGTCGTTGATATTCGGAATGGAAAAACAGTATCCCGCCAGGAGTTTCCCAGCCCTCCCCATGCACCGGGAAGGATCCCCGCCTTCGTCAAGGAACTCGGGGCCGGCTGTGTTGTGGTCGGCGGAATCGGCGGTCAGGCAAAAGCCCTCTTTTCACAGCAGGGAATCGAACAGATCTGCGGAATAACCGGAAGTATCGATGATGTTATCGCCGCCCTGGAAGCCGGCACCCTCGAGGATGGCGGTGATCTCTGCGACCATTCCCACGGGCATTAGGAAAAGGTCTGTATGGAACAGGTAAACAGGATCGCCGAACAGGCGGAAGAGACCCGTCTTCTGCGGGACAACATGAGCAGGGTCAAAAATATCATCATGGTTATGAGCGGCAAGGGAGGAGTCGGGAAAAGCACCGTCGCGGTAAACCTGGCCCTGGGGCTCGCCAAAATGGGAAAGAGCACCGGCATCCTGGATATCGATATCCACGGACCGAATGTTCCGAAGATGCTGGGAGTCGACGATCAGCAGCTCTTTTCTTCCGATGAGAAGCGGATCATACCTCTGGAGAGCAGCCCGAACCTGAAGGTCGTAAGCCTTGCCCTGGCGGGTTACGAACCGGAACGGCCGATTATCTGGCGGGGGCCCATCAAGATGAACGTCATCAAGCAGTTCCTGAAGGACGTTGAATGGGGCGAGCTGGATTACCTGGTAATCGACACTCCGCCGGGGACCGGGGATGAACCCCTCTCCATCTGTCAGCTTCTGCCGGACATGGCGGGAACCATAATCGTAACCACTCCCCAGGAGGTTGCGAACCTGGATGCCATGAAAAGCGTCTCTTTTGCCCGGGAACTCAAGGTTCCGATTATCGGAATAATCGAAAACATGAGCGGCTTCGTTTGTCCGAACTGCGGCAGCGTAAGCGATATCTTCGGCAAGGGGGGAGGCAAGGCCATCGCTGAACGTTTCAAGGAAAACTTCCTGGGAGAACTGCCCCTGGACCCCCGGATCATGCAGGGGGGCGATTCCGGGCGGGGTTTTATCAGCGACAGCGAAGGACCCGCAGGCCAGGCCATGACGGCGATTATAGAAAAGATTATCGCCGGGGTAGATACAAAGTCAGCCTAAATTTTCTGATGTTCTCCGGGAACCGCGGCAATGCCGATCCACTCAGGAGAGGGTTTTAAGGGGGTTCCGGCCAGATCGGCCCACATGGCCTCCACTTCAAAACCCTCCGTCCTGAGGTATTCCCTGATCTCCCCCCGTTCAAACCATCGATGCCACAGGTTGCAGCTTCGCACAGTGCCGTCTTCAGTTACAATCAGGTAACGGTTCAGGTGCACCGACTTATCCGCGTAGCGGTGTTTTATCTCAAAAACCAGGTTTTTATCTCGGCTCCAGAAACCGTCCCGCAGCATGGTGTACCAGGCCCGTTCATCGGGATGAGGCAGATACATCTCGGTAAATACATCAAAAAGAAAGACCCCCCCCGGGCTCAAGGCCCTGCGGATATTCGCAAGGAGTCTTTTACGGGAGGCGGGATCCAGAACGCAGAAATCGCCGAAGATCATCACAATGATCTCGAAACTGTTCTCCCCGGCCTTCCATTCCCGGTAATCCATATTGAGATAGGTAATCTCCCGGCGCTTCTTTCGCGCATCGTCCCGGGCATAGCCGATGCTTACGGGAGAATAGTCAATCCCCGTAACCCGATAACCCGCGTCATGAAAACCCGAGGCATACAGCCCGGGTCCGCAGCCCAGATCCAGAAGCCGGGGATGGTTTTCCGGGGGATATTTCTCGCTGATGAACTTCAGAGTCTTTTCGATGGTCTCCGCCCTGCGGGAAGCATCATCGGAATGGGGATCGAGATGGGCCTCCAGTACATGGGAGGAGATATATGGATCCGTCCAGAAGACAAAATCCCCGGGCTCATAGAGCCTGGGCTTCTTTTCCAGCCGGTGCAGCAGGGAGAGATCGAGCTTTCCGTTTCGTATAATTCTAGCGGGCATAACAGGCGAAAGTGTAGCATGAAACCATGGGATTCGGATATTCTATCCACGGTGATTCAGAACAACCGGGGCAGATGTTACATCCTCACCGAAGAGAGCCGGGATACTCCTGCAGGGGTGGAAATCAGGCTCCACTGCATAGACGACACAGGGCCGCTTCTCCTTCGCTTTCTCCGCCAACGTCCCCTCTTTTTTCTGCGCCGCAGCGACCGGACTGAGTCCCCGGCCTTTAACCGTCGGGCCCTGGATCTGCAATCTTTTTCCGGGGAAGCCCTGGATGGACTGTATTTCAAGAGCCTGGGGGATTTCTACACCCTGCGCCGGGAGCTGCGCCGGGGAGGGCACAGTCCCATGGAGTCGGATATACGGCCGGAGGAACGCTTCCTGATGGAACGTTTTATCCACCGGGGAATCGATTTTCAGGGGACTCTACAGAACGGCGGCGGATTTCGCAGCGTCACAAATGCGAGGATACGACCTGCGGAATACAGGCCCCGGTTTTCCATTCTCTCCCTGGATATCGAAACCAGTCCTGCAGGAGAGGTGTACTGCCTTGGCTGTCACTTCAGCGACCGGAGAGGCCGGGAATCCGGGGTAGTACACATGGTCGATCCCGCAGGCGTTTCAGAATCGGAGAACCGGGATTACCGTATTCTCTGTTCCCCCGACGAAGCCGGAATGCTGAGAAAGTCTCTGGACTGGATTCGCCGTGCCGACCCGGACCTGATTATCGGCTGGAATGTGATCGGTTTTGATCTGGAGATTCTGACCAAACGCTGCGCCCGTTTCGGAATTCCCTTCAGCCTCGGCCGGGACGGCGGGGGGGTACGCAGCTTCCAGAAGCAGTCGGGAATGCGCTCTGCGGAAATCAGCGGACGTATCGTCCTCGACGGCCCCCAAATCCTGCGGGGAGGTTTCCATCGCTTCGAGAACTACAGCCTCGAAACCGTGGCCAACACCCTCCTGGGGACGGGAAAAACCATCAGCCCGGAGGAGGACAAACTCGGCGAAATCCAGCGCCTCTTTTCCGACGACAAGTCTTCCCTTGCCCGCTACAACTTCGAAGACTGCCGCCTGGTGAGCCGTATATTTGCAGCCACCGGGATTCTGGAGCAGTATGTAACCCGCAGCCTGGTGACCGGTCTGCGCCTGGACAAGGTAAGCATGTCCGTGGCGGCCTTTGATTTTTTCTACCTTCCCAGACTGCACCGGGAAGGTTATGCCGCAGTGGACATCGCGGACATCAATATGGCTGAACACGCCGCCGGAGGTCACGTCTTTACCAGCCAGCCGGGTCGTTACAGCCACGTTGTGGTCCTGGATTTCCGCAGCCTCTACCCGTCCATCATCCGGACCTTCAATATCGATCCCCTGGCCCGCCTGACCGCAGACGAGGATCCCGGGCCTACCCCGGCGGGAATCTTTTTCAACCGCCGGCGAAGCATACTGCCGGAGCACATCGGAGGTCTGCTTGAGCGCAGGGCGGAGGCGAAAAGATCGGGAGACGAGGCCCTGAGCCAGGCGGTCAAGATCCTTATGAACAGCTTTTACGGTGTAATGGGCACCCCGGGCTGCCGCTTTTACCATCCTGACCTGCCCACGGCGATTACCGGAAGCGGACAGTGGGTGCTGAAGACGACGGCCGCACAGCTTACGGAAGAAGGTTACACGGTCCTGTACGGGGACACGGATTCAGTGTTTGTGCAGCTCAGGGAAAAGGAAACAGACGACGCGGAAAAAGCCGCCCTGCGGATTGTATCGAGGATCAACTCGTTTTTCTCCGAAAGGATATCCCGGGAGTTCGGGGCCCGGTCACACCTGGAACTGGAGTTTGAAAAGCACTATGATCTCTTTTTTCTGCCCCCCATGCGGAGCAGCGGCGAAGGAGCCCGAAAGCGCTATGTCGGACGGATTGCAGACAGCGGAGAAATCGAGTTTCGCGGAATGGAGTCAGTCCGATCCGACTGGACCGAACTTGCCAGAGCTTTTCAGCGGGAACTTTTCCGGCGTTATTTTAACGAAGAGGAAATTCCTGAATGGCTTCGTCAGACAGTGGCGGAGATACAGGGGGGCAGACGGGACCATGAGCTGGTCTACCGCAGGAGACTGACCAAACAGGCCGCGGGGTATACTAAAAACGTGCCGCCCCATGTGCGGGCCGCCCGGCTGCTCGATCCCTCGGGAAGGAGAAACGTCCGCAGCATTGACTACCTCATGACCCCTGAAGGACCGATACCCCTTCAACACAGGCCGACACAGATTGACTACGCCCATTACATCGAAAAACAGATCAAACCGATTGCCGACGGGGTGCTGCCTTTTCTGAATACGAGTTTTGACGAGATTATTGAAGGCAGGCAGCTGGAACTCTTCTGAACGTCTCAACCGGCCTCGGCCACAACAACCCGGTTCTTTCCTTTCTGCTTTGACTGATACATGGCCTCGTCGGCCACCGCGATAAGGTCCTTGTTGCCCCCTGAAGCGATCAGGGAGGTGGAGGCAATTCCGATACTGAGCCCGCTGAACCCTTCGGGTACGCCGGGGATCTGGAGTCGCAGGCCTTCACAATATTCCCGGATGATCTTTTCACCCAGGTCCCGTGCGACGTTCCGTCCGCACTGTTTCAGGAGAACGATAAACTCGTCGCCCCCGTACCGGGCGGGGATATCCGAACGCCTGACATTGGCACGGACAATGCTGCCAATCATTTTCAGCACCCGGTCGCCCACGGTATGACCATAGCGGTCATTCACACCTTTGAAATTATCGGCGTCGATAAAAAGGATGCTGTGTTCCTGGGGACTTCGGGCCCAGGACTCCGCCTCAATCTCCAGAATGGAATTGAAGAACTCCCGTGAAAACAGACCGGTCAGGGGATCATACTTAAGACGGTGACGTAAAACCTCGTTTTCATCAGTCTGACGCTGCATCTCCCTTGCATTCTTTTCCACCATGGAGCCGAGATGCAGCCCAACGGTAATTACCATGGCCACGGGTCCCACCCAGGGGGTACTGACCGAAATCAGCACTTTCATGGCAACCAGAGCATCCACGATAATTGACGCCAGCCAGATGCTGAGTCCGGTGATGATAAGCCGATACTGGCGCCACAACTGCTCCTCGGTAAAGAGTCGGCGGCAGAACCAGCCAAGGGAGAATAGAACAGAGCTCAGGGAGACCAGGGAGAAGAGAGGAAACACGGGGCCCTTGACCACGGAGGTAAAACCCCGCTGGTGAACGACAATGTTTCCGGTGGTCATCAGCGATGGGTCTCCCCAGAGAATGAACAGAAAAATCAGGGAACCAAGACCGATTACCAGTTGCACAAAGAGACGGCGAATATCCAGCAGGGATTCGAGAAACAGCTCAAGGGCCAGGGGAGTCAGGATAAGCCCGCTTACACAGATGCGAAACCAGAAGAGTATCCAGGAGTGTTCCGATCCCGATGTGTAAAGAGCAAATCCGATCAGGTAAGGCAGAAATACTGCCTGGAGAATCAAATAGCGAATATGAACCCGGTTATGGGAAACAAAAACAAGAAAGGCGGCGGAAAAAACCAGGAAGGTCAGCACCACAGCTGCCCCGACCCCCGCGCCTATACTGGTAAGATGTACTGTCAACCACATATTGAAATCCTGATCACTTTAGTATTATCGACAACTTAGCACAGAGTATACACCTGCCTTCTCATAATGAAAAGGGTTGAAATTCAGAGACTATTCCGTCAGGGATTCCCGGTAGGCCGCCAGCAGGGACTCCGCCTGCCGGAGGAACTCTTCGGGAACCTCGGCGTAGCCCCAGCCGTTCTGGAGCTGAAATATTCCGGTGTACACCGAGGAATCATTGGATATCACGGCACAGGGGATTCCTTCCTGTGCCAGGATATCCGCGAAACGGGCAGCTTCGATATCGTTTGCCAGCCCGATCCGCGGTTTCTTTTTCTTCACAGACGTCCCTACTCAACCAGCAGAATCTGCACGTCGCAGACATTGGTGTTGGTGGGGCCTGTCATCAGAAGCCCCCCGGTTTTCTTCAGAAAGTGGTACGAGTCGCTGTTATTGATATACTCCGCGGGATCGAGATCTGCATCCTGCATGGCTTTCATGATTCCGCTGTGGGCGACTCCCCCCGCCGCATCGGTGGGGCCGTCATTCCCGTCTGTGCCGCCGGATAAAAATACGACCTTCTCTAGCCCCTCGGGATCATCCAGGAATTCCATCAGGAAGGCCAGGGCCATCTCCTGATTCCGTCCACCCTTGCCCTTTCCCTTCAGGGTCACCGTGGTCTCCCCTCCTGCGATGATACAGGCGGGCTTTTTAAAATTAAGCCGGTTCAGGGAGAGGTCTTTGGCCATGCCGGAGAAGAGCTTCGCGATTTCCCGGGCCTCGCCGGTCAGCTGGGAAGTCAGAATGACCGGGGCGTAGCCGAGTTTCTCCGCCTCCTCGGAAGCAGCATAGAGGGCCGAGATATTGGTTCCGATAAGAACATTCCTGACGGTCCTGAAGATTTCATCCCCTTCACCGGGAGTCTCCTGGACCTTGCCGGCGACTCCGTCGGCAATAATACGGGACACCGACTCGGGGAGTTTTTCTTCCAGGTTATACTTGCGGAAAATGTTCCGGGCATCCCTGTAGGTGGTGGGATCCGGTACGGTGGGGCCGGAGGCGATGGAGGTCAGGGGATCTCCGATAACATCCGAGAGGATCAGGCTGACCATGGTAGCCGGTGCGGCAAAGCCGGCGAGACGTCCGCCCTGAACGGCGGAGAGGTGCTTGCGGATGACGTTGATCTCCTGGATAACGGCACCACAGGCCAGAAGCAGCCCTGTAACCGCCTGAATATCGTCCAGGCTGATGGCATAGGCCTCGTCCTGGTAGGGAGCAGTCAGCAGGGCCGATCCGCCGCCGGAAATAAGGTTCAGGATAAGGGTCTTTTCATCGGCGTCGGAACAGATCTTTCCGATTCTTTTTGCAGCCTCCACGCAGCGCTCGTCCGGCATGGGATGGGCGGCCTCTATAAGATCGACATACTGAAGTTTTTCGGTATGCCCCTCCTTTACTGCCACCAGTCCGGAACTGATACGGTCTCCCAGAACAGCTTCCAGTCCCAGGGCCATCTTGGCGCTGGCCTTACCCGCACCCACGACAACAATGCTGGAATATCGGGAAAGATCGTACTCAGCGGTGTCGGTCTCGGTCCGGATAACGAGCCTGTTCCCTTCGACGCTCACCAGCTCCTTGAGCATCAGGGCCGGGTCGACCCTCTTCAGGGCTGCTGAAAAAATGGTGTTGGCATGATCAGTCTTTTTCATGGTGTTTCCTTTCCTCATCTCTGCACATCTGCAGGTTTTTTTGTATCAGCGGAAGATCGGAATACTCCAGGGCCGCCTGGAATTCCTCCGCCGCCCGGGGATAGTCCTTCTCATAATTCATGTAGATCGACCCCAGATTGTTCCGGGTCATAAAGTTTGTAGGATCCAGTTCGGCGGATTTGCGGTAGGATTCCGCAGCAGCCGGGGAATCGCCTTTCTGCAGGGCTTTGTTGCCCTCGTTGAACAGCCGGATTCCTTCCATGGCATCGGCAAAGCTCGCTTCGTTCCCGCAGATTTCCAGCCTCTTCTCCAGGAAGCTGCGGTCCTCCTTCGAAGGCGCGCCCTCCTCCAGGGCCTTGCGGTACCATCCGGCAGCCTCCGCCGCCTTGCCCCACAGATAGAAGGAGTCCCCCAGGGCGCGATACCGGGGATATACCCCGCCAAAACGGTCCACCTCATCGAGGAGCAGTTTGACGGCCTCCCCGTGTTTTCCCAGGGCAAGCTTAACGAGTGCAAGGTTATGGCGCATACCGACCTTGTTGGGATCGGCCTCCAGAAGCCGGAGGAAACTGCTTTCCGCTTTATCGTATTTTCCGCTTACAAAATAGTTGAAGGCTTTACGCTGATGCCACTTGTAGAAGAGCATTCCCATGATGCCAGTGTACAGGAATATACGGATGATTGCTACACCGGGGAAGTTTACCCGTCGCTTGTATCTGCCATCTTTTTCGTGTATCACTTGTTCCATGAGTTTTACGGGAATAATCTTTGATCTTGACGGGACCCTGTTGAACACCATCGACGACCTGGCGGACAGCTGCAACCGCCAGCTGGAAAAATACGGTTTCCCGACCCACCCGGCGGAGGCCTACCGCTACTTCGTGGGTAACGGTGTGGTAAAACTGGTTGAACGAGCCCTCCCCGATTCCAGGGAAGCGCATTCAATCCTGAATACGTTTATCAGGGATTTCCGGGCGGATTACAAGGAGCACTGTTTCGATAAAACCCGACCCTACCCGGGGATCCTTGAGCTTCTTGAAAGACTGCGCCGGGACGGTATGATTCTCGCGGTACTGTCGAACAAACCGGACGCCGAGACAAAAAAGGTTGTCCGCTACTTCTTTCCGAAGGAGCAGTTTCACTGTGCCGCGGGACACAAGGAAGAGTTTGATGTAAAACCCGATCCCGCGGGGGTACGGGCCATTCTGAAAAAACTGGATCTGAAACCCGAAGATACAGCTTTTGTGGGAGACACCTGGATAGATATGCAGACGGCGGTCAACTCCGGATGCTTTCCCGTGGGAATCCTCTGGGGATTCCGGGATCGTAAGGAGCTCGAAGAGGCCGGGGCCCGGCGTATCGCAGCAACCGCCGAAGAGCTCTACTCCATCCTGAGAAGTTAAGCCCGCTTAGAGAACGATAATATCCCCCACCCCTGTACGGTGATCACTCAGTTCTCTTCCGATCTCTCCGGAACAGTGGGTGGCGATAATCCGTTTGTAGCCGATCTCCTTCAGCTGATCCATGGTTTTCCGGATCTGATCCCTGTCCATGTTCACCAGATGCATCCCTCCAAGAAGGGTATACAGATCATCCCCGGCATAAGTCGAGGCCACCTCCTGTGCTATTTTGAGGATTCCCGGGTGAGCACAGCCGGTGATCAGGCTCGTCCCTCTGGCACTGCGCACAACAATGCCCTGCTCCATCATCAGGTCGCCCTTGTATTCTGTGGTAAAGGTTCCCGTCGTCCTGACCGGACCGATGTCCAGAGCCTCAGGACACAGGATAACCTCTGCCTTCCCCAGAGCTTCCTTGTCGGGGAAGATATCCTGTGCCCCGGCGGGCAGATAGACGGACAGCCCGGGGCGCAGATCCAGCAGGGTCTTTAATCCCCCCGTATGGTCCCAGTGGGGATGGGAGACAATGACCGCTTCGATCTCTTCCAGGCTTATTTCCATCTCTTTAAGGTTTTTTACCATGGCGGGACCGGCCTCACCGGTATCGAAGAGAATCTTTCCGTCAACCAGACAACTGAAGCCCCAGCCTGATTCGAGGGAGGATCGCACCGTCTGATTGTCATACAGGATATGTACTGTCATGGGCAACTCCGGGGAAAGAAATGAACTGGCAGGTAGCATTGTACCCCGGAATTATCCGCTTCACAAGCTGAAGAAACTATGATTCCTTCTGCCCCTGCTCGTCCATCTCCTGCAGGACCCTGCGGGTCTCCGCCAGTTCCTCCTCCAGAAGATCCGCACGGCGGCGCAAAAACTCCGCCTGATCATCCCCGGTAACCGGACCCCAGGCGTACGCGGCGCCCCAGGCGGCTCCCCGGCCCCGGCCCATACCCCGGGCAAAGCCGCGGCCTCCCCGAAAAAAACCTCGTCCCGCAAATCTTCCCCGGGAGTATCCGGTTCCGCAGTATCCCATCCCCCAGCCGCTCATGGGTCCCATTCCGGCAGGCCCTGTTCCGTCAAATCCAGGCATACCATACCTCCTATTCTCTATTGATTTTCATTATCAATATAGACAAAAACAGTTTCCCTGTCAAGAAAATTATACTTGACTTATTTTGTCTGATTTTCTATATTGTTCAATATAAGATAGTTTGATATTAAACTATCGAGGGAGTTGCATGGCACAGGCAGAAAAAGATATGTACCTGGACACCTTTACCAAGTTTTCCAGGGCCCACACTTCCGTGCTCAACTATCTCTCCGGCCCGCCGGCACTGCCGGAGGATATGACGATAACCCAGTTCGGCGTCCTTGAGGTCCTGCTGCACAAAGGCCCCCTGACCCACCGGGAAATCGCCGCCAAAATTCTCAAGAGCCGGGGGAATCTGACCATGGTAATCGATCACCTGGAACGGGACGGCCTCGTAGAACGCCTTCCCGTTGCAGGGGACCGTCGTTCAAGGCGCGTAGCCCTCACCCCCAGGGGTGAAAAACGAATCAAAACCGTGTTTCCCCTTCAGGCAGAAGCAATCCGTTCGGTTTTCGGCAACCTGGCCGACCAGGAGGTAATACTCCTGGGACAGCTTTGCAGGAAGCTGGGCCTGAGCCTTGCGGCCGAAAACCGGAGCAGGAAAGCTGAAGGGAAAAAACCAGAGACCGCATCAGGAGGTGCACAATGAAGGTCAACATTTTATTCTATTCCATGTACGGCCACATGTTTCAGATGGTCAAAGCCGCCAAAGAGGGGGCGGACAAGGTAACGGGAGTCGAGAGCCGAATCCTGAGAATACCGGAAACCCTCCCCGAAAATATCCTCGAGGCCATGGGTGCCCTGGAGGCCCAGAAACAGTTTGCCGACATTCCCGAAGCGACCATGGACGACCTGGCGGAGGCCGACGGTCTGATCCTCGGTATTCCCACCCGCTACGGACGGATGAGCGCCCAGTGGGCCAACTTCCTCGATCAGTCCGGGCAGCTGTGGCTCAAGGGTACCCTGATCGATAAACCCGTGGCCCTTATGTCCTCTTCGGCGACCCAGCACGGCGGGCAGGAATCCACCCTTATAAGCACAGCCGCCTCGCTTATGCACCACGGAATGCTGGTGGTGGGACTCCCCTACTCCTATCAGGGACAGATGGGGGTCGATGAGATCACCGGGGGCAGTCCCTACGGAGCCAGCACGATTACCGGGGGACAGGGAGAACGCCTGCCCAGTGAACGGGAGCTGGAGGGGGCACGTTTCCAGGGAGAGCGTCTGGCGATGATAGCCAGCAGACTTTCCACCAAATAGACCAGTTTACCGGGGGGCGGGGATTGCCCCCGCCCCCGTTTTCATGTTTCAGTATATCCATGAAATCTCCAGAATTTGAAACCATCCCTGTAAAAGGTCCCCAGGAGACCAGTTCAAACTGTTTTATCTGCGGGGTAAACAATCCCGCCGGGGTAAAGGCACGCTTCTACGAACTGGAAAGCGGCGAAGCCGCGGCGGTCTTCTCCGTGCCGGAGACCCATAACGGGTATCCCGGAAGGGTCCACGGCGGCGTTACCGGGGCCATTCTCGACGAACTTGTCGGACGATCCATAACCAGTCTGGAACCCGGGACCTGGGGCGTAACCGTGGAGCTTAACGTACGCTACCGTAAACCGATCCCGACTGAAACCCCCTTAAGCGCCCGTGGAAGGGTCAGCCTGAACGAAAAAAGACGGTTTCGGGGTACCGGAGAGCTCTACCTGCCCGACGGTACCGTTGCCGCGACCTGTGAGGGAACCTACGTAAAACTTCCCCTGGAACGCATAGCCTCGGAAACCGGCGGCGACCCCCACTCCCTGGCGGAGGAGGGCTGGATGAAGCGTAATTCAAGCGACGATCCCGAGGCGCTCCGCTTTCCCAGGATAAAATAGGTACTACGATAATGGTCCTTATGACGGTGCCCCGGAGTAAGTCTGCCCTGCATGTAATACTTAGTCTCTCCCTCTTTTTCGGTTGGCTCCTATCCTTTCCCTTCCATGGACCTGTGCTGAATATCTACAGTGAGGCCCGGGGGTTTAACCCGGGTTATCTATCTACACTCTTTATTGCCTTTCACGGTGGAGGGATTCTCCTTAGCGGCTTCGTTGCCGGCACAACACGTTCCTGGCGGCATTTAATCCGGCCGGCGGGAATCATTACTCTCGTGGCCGCAGCAGCTATTCTCGCCGTACCACCGGACGTCGCGCCTTTTCTTTTCGCCCTTTCGGGCGCGTCGTCAGGAGTATTTATTGTAGCCTGGAGTGTTCCCTTTTCACTGCAGGTATCACCGGCATTTCGAATACAGGTCATGGCGGCGATCATTGCAGTTGCCAATATTGTGTACATTGCAGTCAAGTTGAGTCTGATTTTTTCCATGCCCGGTTTGGGAAACACCATCAGCATGGTTTCCTTGATTGCCGCAACGGCAGTAGTTTTGCTGTTGAACACAGCTCCCGGGGATACAACGAAACAGACCAGTTCTCCCGTCAAGCTGCCGGCCGTGTTGATTGGGATACTCTGCGCTACGATCTTTCTGTTATATATAAACGGAGGATTCATGTACCTGGTACTGTATCCTTCATCCCCGGAATCCCTGACCTGGCTTCCAATATTCCGGGACCTTGTCTACCTTTCAACTCTAATTACAATGGCCATTTCGGGCGCCAGAATAGACCGCATGGTTCCGGTTTATTTATCTGCATCCCTGATGATTCTTGCTTTCGCGTTTTATTCCCTCTTCGGCTCCTCAACAGTTGGGTGGATAAGCGCGGAGGTTCTGTGCCAATCGTCCATGGCCCTGCTGGATCTTTTTCTCTGGACAGTTCTGGGGGATATCGCCTTTACCTACAAACGTCCATATACAGTCTTCGGTTGGGGGCTATCGGCCAATGTGGCTGGTATCCTGGCTGGAGGTTTTATTGGTGGACTCCTTATCCGATTAAACGAGAATCCGGAGCTCATTATTGCCGTATCCACCGGGACAAGCGTTTCTCTCACCTTTCTGCTGATACCCTTGCTTGCTGCGAGACTGCTTGTAGACCTGCTGGAGAAGATCAATCTGATGCAGATGGAGTCACATAGAGAAGCCGGCGAGAACACCGGGATCCGGGTACCCCCGGCACACAGCATACCGGGTTTTGTAGAGCTAAGCCCCAGAGAAACAGAGATAGCCGGACTTATATTACGCAGTAAGAACAATCAGGAAATTGCTGACAAACTCTTTATCTCCGAGAACACCGTAAAAGTCCATTTGAAAAACATCTACCGAAAACTATCGGTGGCCGGGAAGAACGAGTTCTTAGCTCTGGTTGTATCGGCCTACGAAAACAGCCGAGGTTAAGAAACACCCCTCAGCCCACAACGCTCCATTTTTTAATAATCTCCAGAGCAGGCTTGTTCCGCACACTGGAGGCTTTGTGAAAAGAGGAATCACCATGACGATACATGGTGTCTCCCCGGTTACGCCACCAGAATCCCCAGCTCCAGACCTCGTCCACCCAGGCGAGACTTTGAATAGACTGGAAAAAGGCCTCGTACATCTCTGCCTGGATAAGAAGGTCCTGGGCGACATCCGGATTGCTGTGGTCCGCCGGTTCGAACCAGAGCTGCCGCGGAGCCCCGGAACAGCTCATGAAGGGATTGAGGTAGATAACGGGGACTGAAGGAGTACCGACTGCAGAACCGGTAAATGCTTCGGCCGTGGTATCGTGAAAATCCGCAAAAGAAGCTGCAAGCGAAGAAATATCCGGATTCTCGGCGTCCATAATCTCCGCCCAGGGAACAACTACCGCCACGTCAAGATCTTCCACGGGGAACTGCTCCAGTTCGTGGTACAATGACCCTTCCAGGCTGCCTGTTACAACCCCGGCGTAGGCGATATCCCCGGAATAAACAGCTTTCACTGCTCCAATCAGGGCCCGCCATCTGTCTGCATTGGCATCTCGTACTGCCCCGGCAAGCTGCTTCCCAATGATCAGCATGCTTATGCCTGCCTCTTCGGCAACAACAGCCTGATCAAGCACAAAGGCGGTGTAAGCGTTGAACCAGTTGTCCCAGTACTTATATGCAAAGTCTGTTGGCGATGCGCTGGCAACTGCGTCACCGGTGGTATTCAGGAATGCAATAAAATCATCTATAAACCAGCGGTACTCGTTCCAGTCCCAGCCATCCGCACCTGGACCTGCCAGGTAGGCCAGATCATAATTCAGTTCCAGCCCCAGTACAAAATCCAAGCCCCGCCCAGCGGCTTCGGCAGCCATGGCCCGGATTTCCGCGGATGTGGCACTGCGAAAACCGTATGCATCGCCGCTGCCGAGATAATCGAAAACAGGGGGAGTATCCGCCGTACCCTGGTCCCGGTAGCTTGCCCAGTTAAAATAGATCAGCCGCTGAGCCCCGCTACGCTACACACTGTTAAAAGTTGTCTCAAGACAATCCTGGTAGATAAAGTCGGCGTAGAAGTCCATAAGGGTATGGCCTGTGTGAAGCTTCCTGGTAATATCGGCAGGCTGAGTGTAATCACTGCCCGCAAAGATCGCCTGATACTCTTCCGGCAATTCATACACCAGGTCCTGTTCCGAGATGCGGCTGATCCCATCGTCTCCGGAGGAACTGCACCCGGAAAAAGCAAGCGCCAGCGTCAGGGCGACTGTGGGCAGTATACATAAAGCAAACGATTTTCTCATTCATCCCTCCAAGCGCAGCGGCTATACTTTTTATATGACTTTCTTAGATGAACTTTATTGTTCAGTACATTGAAGCCATGATACCCCGGGTTCTGGCACAGCGATATAACCCGAAAGGAGTATTTTCGCCGGTATCAGGACATTTGACACAGACTCAGCCGGGGCATACAATTCCAGCATATGGATACATCCCCGGCTGAAAATAACTTCCGCACATATATCGACGAACATGAACTGGCCCTTTCGGATCAGATCATCACGCTTCTCTGGCGGGACCACCCTGAGTATGACAGGATCTTTGATGAGAAAGGCAAGGGGAAGTGCGCCCAGGATATCCGCTATCATCTGAAGTATCTTGCCGCCGCCGTGGACGCCGAATCTCCCGCCCTCTTTCTGCGTTATCTGGAGTGGGTAAAGAGCCTCTTCGCCTCCCTGAACATTCCCCGGGACACCTTTTTAGAGACCCTGAAGACAATGAAGGAGGTTCTCGGAGATCAGAGCAGCATCGCCCTGAACTACCTTGACGAAGGACTGAAGGCCTACCCGGAGCTCCCGGACAGGCATGACTCCTTTATTACCCCGGAAAATCCCCTCTCCGGGGTGGCCGGAAACTACATCCAGGCCCTGCTCAAACGGGACAGGGAAGGCGCCATGAAGATCATCATGCAGGAGATGGAAGCGGGACGGGACATCCGGGAGATGTACGAGTACGTATTCCAGGTAAGCCAGCGGGAGATCGGCCGTCTCTGGCAGACCGGAAGCGTCAGCGTGGCCCAGGAACACTACTGCACCGGAGCGACCCAGCTTATCATGAGCCGCCTCTATCCCTATGTATTCAACCACGAGAAAAACGGACTCACTTTTATCGGAACCAGCGTGGGGGATGAGCTTCATGAACTTGGAATCCGCATGGTCAGCGACTTCTTTGAACTCGACGGCTGGGATACGATTTTTCTGGGCGCCAACACACCTGCGAAGGACATACTGCGGTGCATCATGGATGAGCAGGCAAAGGTCATCGGAATTTCCGTGACCATAACCTACCACCTTCACAAAGTCCGGGAGATTATAGATTCCATCGCCGAAAACCCTGAGCTAAAGGGGGTCAGGATCCTTGTGGGGGGCTACCCCTTCAATGAGGACCGTGAATTGTGGCGCAGGATAGGAGCTCACGGCTACGGGACTGATGCCAGAGACGCGATACGCACCGCACGCCGGCTTGTGGGGATATAGGTATGAAACAGAAGATCTTCCACGGTTTCGCGGTTCTGTGTGATCAGGACGGCCGTATAGAGCTCATCCTGCGGAATGATTTGAAGAACATACTGAATCCCCGGCCCGGGGCACCCCTGAGCACCCTGATCGACGAAGCGGACCTTCCCGATTATTACACCTTTTTATACCGGCTAAAGAATGAAACCGTGCTCTATGACTGGCAGCTGAAAATCGATTCTGCCACGGAGCCGGGGGAGCTCTACTTTACGGGAGGAAGCTTTGACGGGCGGATATTCATTATCGCCTCCTCCCTGACAACGGAAGCAGCGGAGTTCATTGACGAACTGGGACGCATCAACAATGAGCAGGCCGACATGCTCCGACGGGCAATAAAAAAAGAGAACCGCGATGATCAGGAAGTTTTCCGCGACTTTGCCAGGGTGAATAATGAGCTGACCAATCTTCAGCGGGAACTGCACAAAAAAAACCATGAGCTGACAAGAACCCTGCAGGAGAGAGACAGGTTTATCGGCATGGCCGCCCACGACCTGCGCAGTCCCTTAAGCGGAATCTCCGGGCTCTGCGGCCTGCTGCTGGACGGCCGGATGGGAGAACTCAGCACGGACCAGCAGGAGATTATCCAGACCATATGCGAAAGCTCAGAGTACATGGTCCAGATGGTGAACGACATGCTGGACCTGGCGGCCATCGAGTCCGGTACCCTGCAGCTCAACATCAGGAAAACGGACCTGGTGAAGATAATCCGGGACAGCTTCAGCATTAACAGGCAGATCGCCGAGCAGAAGGAGATCTGCCTCACGATAAAGACGGAGCAGGATTCGATCCCGCTGGAAATCGACGGAGTAAAAATCAGGCAGGTGGCGGACAACCTGATTTCCAACGCCATCAAGTTCTCCCATCCCGGGACCGCCGTACAGGTCGGGGTTATGCAGACCGGGGATCACGCCGAGGTCAGCGTCCGGGACCAGGGACAGGGGATTCCCGCAGAAGAGCTGCCGAAACTCTTTACTCCCTACTCACGAGTCAAGGTCTCCTCCACCGCCGGAGAAAAAAGCACCGGATTAGGCCTGGCAATATCCCAGCGTATAATCCGGGGACACCGGGGAACACTGAAGGTTGAGAGCGAGGTCGGGAAAGGCTCGATCTTTCGCTTCAGCCTGCCGCTTAAACCGGCGGATGGGGAAAATACCCCTCAGGCCTCTTCATAATCCACGGGACATTCCAGTCGGCGGAGAAAAAAGAGCGAGACCAGTGCCGCTCCGGCCGCTGTGACAAAGACGACAGGATAGCCGAGGGCGGCGATGAGGGAACCCAGCAGAATGGGAACCACAACAATTGAGAGGTTCAGGGTCCCGATGATTCCCGCATAGAGCACCCGGTTCTCCTCGGTTGAGAGTTCAACCGTAACGGCGTCCCGGCTTACGGTACGGGCGCTGACCACAGCCCCTAGAAAAAAGAAGAGCACAAGATAAAAGGGCATGGGAAGAAACCAGGCTGTTCCCAGAGCCGCCAGGGGAAGTACAAAGGAAAACCCCGACCATATCCGGAGCATGGCCCTGAATCCTCCCCGGCGCACCACCCGGGGCCAGAGCAGGCTCGATGCCACCATACCGCTGATCTGGAAGAACATGAGGTTCCCCGCCAGGGCGGGATCCAGGCTGTAGCGGAGCTTTGCCAGGGCTATGTAAAAGGGAATAAGAGCGACATGGATCCCGACGGAATTGAGATAGAAGAGATACGTCCGGAGGTTGGGGTCCTTTTTCAGGACCCCGGGCAGGGATTTCAGGGTCCTGAGGTATCCCCGGGCCCTGTTTCGCCTGTCCGCAGGGACTTCATGAAGCAGCCAGAACCCGATACTGGCAAAGAGCAGAACTGCTCCGGCGGTAAAAAAGAGGATCCCGTAGCTGACAGGATAACTGGTCGCAGCAAGCACCTGCCGTGCTATAAGCGCGGAGACCAGGATACCGACGCTGGAGATGATCTGTTTTCTGGTAAAGAAACGCCTTCGTAATTCGGTGGAAAAACTTTTCCCTATCAGATCCACGTAGGAAACACTGGCGAAGGCACCGCTGACATTGAAAAGCAGAAGCTCCGCGTAGACAATCGCCAGCCCCTGCAGCACGCTGAGACGTTGTATGGAAAGCATGGTAAAGGCGATCAGAACCAGCGAGATGATCCGCAAGGTGATGCCCAGCAGCAGCCAGGGTTTCTTCCGGGACCTTCCGTGGAGAAACCCGGAGAAATTCAGCTGAGCTATAAGGGGGACGCCGATCATTATGGCGCCGGCAATGCCGACCTGGAGTTCCCCACCCCCGATCTGGAGAATCATGGCCGGAATTACCGTATTCACCTCGGTAAAGGTAATGGTTATGGAGAGAAAAACCGCGTGCCAGAGAAAACCGAAGTAGTTTCTTTTTTCCAAGGGTAGATCGGACATACAGGGATACTACTCAGGAGAAGGGTCTAAGACAAGAGAATTTCACTATATTGACTATGTTATATAGTTATTTTATTATGTGCATATGCACAATTCAGAAATCCCCGGAAGCAGGAAACCCGGAGCGCCCAGGAAGACCCGCCGATACCGGCCCATTGGAGAGCTGCGCCGTTTCAAACCCGCCGGGATTCCCGGATCCGAACTGAAGCGGCAGATCCTCCACATAGATGAGTTCGAAGCCATGCGGCTCTGTGACCTGGAGAATCTGAGCCAGATCGAAGCCGCCGAAACCATGGAGGTGAGCCGCGGTACCGTACAAAGGCTGCTTCTGTCCGGACGGGCAAAGGTGGCGGGGGCAATTCTCCGGGGAGAGATGATCATACTCGATGAAGGAGAAGAGAATGACGAATGAACACTTTGAACTGCTTGTAATCGGCGGGGGGCCCGCCGCGATAACCATGGCCAAGGAGCTGGGGTCCCGGGTCCGGATGGGGGTAATCCGGCGGGAGGCCCACTCCATGATCTACTGCGCCATGCCCTACGCCGTGGAAGGGCTGCTGCAGCCGGAAAAGACCCTGAAGGCTGATACACTGGTTACCGAGACCGGGGCGCAACTGATCCGGGACACCGTTACAGACGTCGATTTTGAAAAAAAGAGCGTCACCACCCAGGCGGGAAACAGCTATACCTGGGATAAGCTGGTAATCGCCACAGGCGCGGAACCGGTACTGCCACCCCTGAAGGGGCATGAGCTGGAGGGCGTAAGCACCTTCAAGAAGGAAGAGGATATGTTCAAGGTCGCTTCCATGGTGGAAGAGGGCATGGAAAACGCTGTGGTTATCGGGGCGGGAGCCATCGGCGTGGAACTCGCCCAGGCCCTGGCAGCCCGCGGGGTAGATACCGTTCTGGCGGATATGGCGGATTCGGTTCTTCCCAACCTCGCCGATCCGGAAATGACCGCCCCCGCAGCGGAGGAGCTGCAGAGGCTGGGGATCCGTCTCAAGCTGGGACGCAAAGCCCTGGAACTGAGGGCCCGTGAGGATAAGCCTGCCCTGATCGGCGGGGTTGTATTCGACGACGGCAGTATCGAGAAAGCCGACCTGGTCGTTTTTGCCGTCGGGATGCGCCCGGAGGTCTCCCTCTTCGAAGGCAGCGGCCTTGAAATAGCCCGGGACGGGATTATCGTGGACAGCCGAATGCGTACCAGCATCGAAGATGTCTACGCTGTCGGAGACTGTGTCTCCTTTACCAGCGCCATTACCGGTGAACCCGCCGGGGGAAAACTGGCGACCAACGCGGTTCCCATGGGTCGCATTCTGGCAGCCAACCTGAAGGGTGAGGACCGGGAGTATCCGGGCTTTATTAACGGTGCGGCAACCAAGGCGGGGGAACTCTTTATCGGCGGAACAGGCATGAAGGAAGAAGAGGCAAAAGGGCATTTTCAGGTTCTATGCGGCTACTCCGAATTTACCACCACCTTTCCCATAATGCCGGGGGCAAAAAAGGCTCGCCTCAAGCTGCTGGCGGACCGTGAAAGCGGAAGGATCATCGGAGGCCAGATTGTGAGCGGACAGCCGGTTACCGACAAGGTCGACCAGATAAGCATGGCCATCCAGTTTGGCCTGAAGGTTGAGGATCTTCTGAATTTCAGCTATTCCAGTCAGCCCTGGCAGTCTTTTTATCCCGCCCATAACCTGCTGGTAAAGGCTGCGGAGGAACTTTCCATCCAGTTGAGCGGGCCGGACAGAAAACCAGCTGTCCTGGTCGAGGCTCGGTAATGGAAAAGCAGTACCTGGTTGCCTGCGGTACCGATTCGGAAGACGGCAGCTTCTTTACAAAGAATCATTTTGGAGAATCCCGCTGGTATGATATCTGGCGGGTATCTCCATCAGGAGCAGCGGAGAAGATCGACCGCATCCCGAATCCCGCATCCCAGGCGAATGAGGAAAGCCATGAGCATGGACATGATGAAAAGAAACCGGGAAAGATTGCCCCGGTGCTCAAGAAAAAAGGGGTCAGCGTTATCATGGGCCGCAGTATCGGCGCCAACGTGGTCAGGATGCGGCGAAAGTTTGTGGTCGTTGTAAGCCGCAGCGAGAAAACAGACGAGGCTCTCGCGGAGCTCCGGAAGCGCCTTTCTGAGGTACAGGAGCTCCTGGATGCCGGTGAAGAGCGGGGTCACATGATACTCCGGCGGCCCGGAACCAAAGACCCGGACAGTCAGAAGGAGAGATCCACGTAGAGGGGCAGATGATCCGACGCCCGCCGTGCGAGTCTGCTCATGTGGGCCCGGGTTTCCTGCCGCCTGAGCTTTCCGCTCATCCAGATACGGTCCAGGGGCAGAAGGGGAAAGCGGGACGGGAAGCTGCGTTTTGCAACATGTTTTGAGAAAAGCCGGTCAAGACTGCGCAGAAAGGGATTCAAGAGGCGCCACTCGTTGAGGTCCCCCATGAATACCACCGCATCTTTCGAGGGCCTGGTATAGCGCCGGATCGCCTGAACAAGCAGCCGCCCCTGACCTTTCCGTACCCGTTTTCGCAGATCCAGGTGAGTCACCACAACCCAGAGCTGCTCCCCTCCGAGGTCTACCCTGGCAAAGATTGCCCGCCGGGCCTCCGGGCGTATCATCCTTCCCGGGTATCCGGCACTTTCCTCGAGGTCCACATCCAGGCATTCGACAAGCGGATATCGGGAGAAGAGGGCGTTGCCGAAATCTCCCCGGGAATCCTTCAGGGTTTTTCCAAAAACAAGATGGTAATCCGGATAGGCCCTTCGCAGAAGCTCCAGAAGCTCCGTACCGGTGCCGGTATTGCTGCGGACCTCCTGCATGCCGAGGATATCCGGCCCTGTCTCCCGAATCACTTCCAGGATCCGCTCCGGGTCGTAACGGCCGTCGGTACCGACACAACCGTGAAGGTTATAGGTCATAACACGCATGCTAGGTCTTAATCCCTGAGATTTTGCGCACCAGGGAGACGATACCCGTCATGATGGCGAAATAGGCGGCCAGAAGCAGAACAAACATGAGAATGTTCATCCAGCCGGGATCTGTAAAAACCTTCCTGATGGTCTCGCCGAAAACGGTAAAGGCGATAATTCCGGGCATGAGGCCGATGAGAGAACCCAGCAAAAACTGGGAGGGACGGAACCCCAGCATGCCGGTAACCAGGTTCACCACGAGAAAGGGCCCGGAGGGCACCATGCGGGAGATGGCCACCGCCCAGAGACCGTAGGGGCGGATCTTTTCGAACTGCTTCTTTACATGACGGACGGCCCTGAAGCGGTCGAACCAGGGGTTTGTGTGCAGGACAAGCCCCAGGGCGTAAAAAATAGCGGCCCCCGAAAACACCCCCAGGGTGGAATAGAGAATTCCGAACCAGGGGCCGTGGAGTGCGGCAAAGGAGACGATGGGAACCGTGATGGAAACAAAGACCAGCATGCTGAGCCAGAAGGAGACTATCGTCAGCAGGGCAGCCAGGCCAGGCCTGGTTTCGTTGAGCTCCCGGACCTTCCCGAGGATCTGCTGAATATCCACATCCGTACGGGAGATAAAAAAGACTGCCCCCAGAACGACGGTGGTCAGCAGCATCAGGCCCCAGATTTTCCTGGTCCGGGCAATGATGCCCCTGGGCTCATCCTTTGTCATGGTATGCAATGCCTCCTCCGGCCGGGGTGCTCCCTTCATGTCGAAGTAATCCAGCAGCTCCTCGGGGACCGAACCGGGGGGTAGCAGTTCCCCGGGCTCCTGAAGACCGTCCCAGGATCTGCTCCGTTCTCTGAAAGCCGACAAGCGGGAACCCCGGTGCTGCCGGACCATTTCCCGCCACTCTTCCGGGCTCAAGCCGCAGTGCTGGGCGAGGATGCGAGCCTCCAGTTGTGCGACACACCCGGGGTCGTCCGTCTCCTGCGCGTCCATGAGGATGTTTACCTCGTTATCGAAACCGAAGGAGCGCTGGTTGATGTTCCCGGATCCCAGGGTCAGAAATCGGCTGTCGGTAATCATCAGCTTGGAATGGACCTTGACCGGGGTCGCGGGATCATCGGGAGAAACGGGATTGAAAAATCCCAGACGACCGTGACGGTCGTTCTCCCTCAGCTTCGCGATGTGCATGGAGGCATTGACCCCCATGGTCATCCTGCCCAGCAGATCCGGGAGTTCCCGGCTCATGAGGATAATCAGCTCCGGTCCCTCCTTTTCACGGAGCCTTCGGGCCAGAAGATCGGTGATCTCGTCGCTGGAGAAATACTGGTTCTCGATGAAGATGAACTCCCGTGCCTCCCTGAGCATGTCCAGGTAAACCTGCCGTATCTGCCGGAGGTCCGGGACATCAGCGTCCGGGGATGATCGGGTAAGGGAGATCATGATTCGGGCATTTTCGACATCCACAGGAATCCCTTCAGGCCAGAGAGAAGGAGGTTCAGCATCAGTGGAATGATCGAGGGAGAACTCCTCCTGTGCCAGGGAGAGGAGCTCCCCCACCGCGGGTCCGGACATGACAGCATGGGTGTCGTGATAGGGGCCGTAGGCCTCCCCCTCCGGATTCACCCGGGCAGGGCTCTTCGCGGGATGCTCCGGGCTGTCCCAGCGCTCCCGGGTAAGGTCGATTCCTCCGATAAAGGCCAGGGCATCGTCCAGAATAACGAACTTCTCGTGCCGGGAAGCGAAAGCCGATTTCGCTGGAAGGTGGTGGAGATCCATGTTCGGCGCCTCATGTACTTCCTTCCTGAATTTATGGGTAATGTGCTGGTCCGCCGCAAAGAGGGAGGGGGGCTTCCATATACACAGGTCTATCCACATAGAAGGGTTTTCCCGGGCAATGGAGAGGAGGAGATCCCCCAGCTCCGGTCCCGAGGGACCCGTATCCCTGTCCCGCCTGAGGCGAATGCGGTCGTCAAAGCTCCAGCCGACGATGAGTATCCTCTTTTGGGTCTTCGGAAGAACCTCCGCCAGGGCGGAGTAGTAATCCCGACTGGAGGTAAAAAAGGAGAGCCGGGATGCAATTGATGTGCTTGTATAGTGACGGTCTTGTGTAAAAATCATTCCTTTTTAAAGTAATACACAAAGACCCGGACAACAACAAGGATGATCAGCAGAGCACCCAGCAGCAGGGGAAACCAGTCCCCCAGGCGGGCGTAGAGGGTCATTCCGGGAGGGGCTTCAGGGATTTCCGCTAAAAGCCGGCCCTCTTCAAAAAACCCGAGGCTACCCAGGACCCGTCCCCAGGGGTCAGCTGCCAGGGTGAGCCCGGAGGTGGTGGCCCGGACCAGGGGCACCCTGTTCTCCACCGCCCGAAAGAGCCCGTTGACGCCGTGCTGCATCCCCTCCACCGGGGACAGGGACCAGTAGTCGTTGCTTACATTGACGATGAGCCGGGCCCCCTCCGCCACAAAGCGGCGTACATGAGCGGGCATGATGTCCTCGAAGCAGATGGGGGTGGTAAAGGGCGCCCTGGGGTGCCGGTGAAGCAGGTACTCGCTGCCGGGGGTCCAGTCGGTGACGTCGAACTTGTCCAGCTGCTCGTAGACCGCGGGGAGTTCCTCCTTGAAGGGGAAGTACTCGGTAAAAGGGACCAGCTTTATCTTGTGGTAGATGCTCCCGATCTCTCCCTCCGGGCTGATCAGATAGGTGGAGTTGTGGCTGATTTCCGGGTAATCCGTATCCCCCTCCTCCGGAAGTCTGGTGTGGTCGGAGCTTCCCGTCACGAGCCAGGTGTCCCAGGAATCCACGGCGGAGAGCATCCTTTCGGCGAGTTTCCTCCTCCCTCGCCCCTCGTTACCCCGGCGCATCCAGAAGCGGATATCCGGCACGAAGGCGGTCTCCGGCCAGGCGACCAGGTCCACCGTTCTACCCTCCTCCGCGGCCCGGGCAAGACCGTCCTCGCTCAAGGAAAGGAGGGCGTCCAGGCTCTCGGCGTAGTCGTGCTTTCGGGGGTCCCGGTTATGCTGTACGAGCAGCACGGTAATGCTCTCCTCCGGCTTCGGCGCCAGAGCAAGGGTAAGAGCTCCGAAGCTGAGGGGAAGCAGAACCAGGGCAGCAGCACCGACGAGCAGCGGACGACGGCGCTCCCCGACAGTGAGCAGCTCCGCAATTGCCGCGTTGAAGGCTACGACCAGCCAGCTTACGCCCCAGACCCCGGTCAGGGAAGCGACCTGGATGAAGAGCGTCCAGGGATAGAGGGCCGTACCCAGCATGCCCCAGGGATAGGCCAGGAATCCCATGCCCCGGAGCCAGTCGAAGACTATCCAGGATGAGGAGACTGTGAGAATCCAGCCGCGGCCGGGACGCCGCAGGAGCCACACAAGCAGGGGAAGAAAAATGAGCCACTGGGCCAGGGAGAGGAGCACCGTAAAGGGAAGGGAGACGTATGAGTAGGTTGAGTGCCAGAAGTTGACCAGCATTACCTGCAGGGAGGCGAAAGCCATGACCGAGGTCGCCGCCCCTCCCCGGGAAGCCCTTCGGCAGAACAGAAAGAGGGGTATCAGCGTGACGAAGCTCAAAACCGGGACTCCCTGGAGCCGGAATAGGGATGGAAGGGCCAGGGTGTAGAGCAGGCCGGAAAGCCAGCCCGCGAGGAGCCCGGGGGTATGATGCATGAAGCTTTCTACCGCGGCAGGGATAGAAGCGGAAATCCCGTCGGAAGGCGGATTGGAGCGGATAGCCCGGTCCTGCAGCGTTTTTTTGTCGGCAAAAAAACGCTGCAGGGAGCCGCCCGGAAAAAGATAGAGAGTTAGATTCAGCAGGATAAGGGGCAGAAAGCGCAGGGCCGCCTCGAGCTGCTGACTGGCGGTGTCGGCGGCCATTTTGAGGTCCCCTCCGTGGGCCACGAAGCGCTGAACGTAATCCATGTTGGCATTGCGGGCGAAGAAGAAGGCGAAAAGGTAGAGGGTGGAGCCGAGGATGATCAGACCCTGGTTGAAGAGACCCGCGGGACGGCGCAGCAGGAGCAGAAGGGCCAGAAGGAGCTCGAGGGCCAGGAAGAGAAAGAAGCTGTAGTCGAAGGGGGTAAGACCCGGAACAGGGATATCGAAGGCTTCGGCGAACTCAGGCCCCTCCAGGGATTCCATAAGAGCGGAAAGGTTCGAAGCCCTGAAACTTTCGGAGGAGATGGGCTCGCCCCCGACGGTGTCGTAAAGCCACAGATAGAGGGCAAGCTCTCCCTCCCAGGCGGAAAGAACCGGCTGCACCAGACGCAGTACACCCAGCTCCCGGGCGAGCTCCATGGCGGACTCCCGGCTGTCGATATCCGCGAGGCTGCGGCCGGAGGGCATCAGGTACTCCTCCACCAGGGCCTGGGGTTTGACACTGGAGGATCCGGCGGTGGCGAAGGCCACCTCGATGGATCGGGTAAGTTCCTCCATCTGACCATCGTTCAAGGCTGCCCCGCCCCGGGAGAAGGGTGCGACCATCAGGCTGGGGGTGCGGGTCAGGCTGATGGGACCGTAAAAGGCGAGGAGCGCCTCTGCCAGGGCAAAAAGAAGGAGAATCAGGGAAAGCGCGGGTCTGAACAGGTTTTTAGCGGCAGGACTCGTCATTGACCGTTAGACTCACACGAGGCCGCAGTTAAATATCCAGGAGCCCGTCTTCTACAAGCTGCTGCTGGATCTCCTGGCCGATCCTCATTCCCCAGGCCTGACCGGCGGCCATGGACTCCTGGGAGATCGCGGGCATCTCCTGAATAAGTTTTTTTCCCGTGGGGGTCTCGTAGAAGCTGATGATGTCCGTAATCTCTTCATGGGTAAAGTGTTTGTCGTAAATCGGGACTATAAGGTCTATCATATCTGCCGGGTTGACCCTGGCCATGAACTGGTCCCAGTAGTCTTCGGGAATCTCCGGCAGGATCTGTTTGAACTGGACTATCATATTCTGCATGACCTGGATGCCCATATTGGCGGAACCGGTCATCTCCATGAGACGGACAATATCCTCTTCCTTGGACTGCCCGAAGAGGGAGGCAAAGGAAAGAAGGGAAAACAGCAAAATCGCGATACTCTTTTTCATTAAATAACTCCTGGAAAGGAGCTTGCCCGGGAATGCGGGAAAGAATCAAGGCCAGTGTTCAGAATCGTGGGGATGAGTTGAGGACAATCCTTCTGCTAATCAGGATTTACGGGAAATTTCTTTAATTTTCCTGATTTTTTCCTGTTTACCGGAAATTCAGCGGGTTGAAGGATATCCATCCCCACGATTCTGAACACTACAAAAATGGAAAGACTGATTCCGAATTTGCTGCGTTTATGGAATTAGTGTTTCCACTTCGGCAGTGTTTGCGGTATACTTTACACTATGAGATATATCGAACGCCAGGTTCCAGAAGAAAATGCGGAGGGAAGCTACTTTTTATTCGGTCCCCGGGGTACCGGGAAATCCCTCTGGCTGAAGCACCGTTACCCGCAGGCTGTATTTATAGATCTACTCATGCCTGATACCCGCAGACAACTCGAGGCCCGACCCGAAAGGCTTCGCGAGATTGTAGAGGCTGCGGGAAAAAACAGAATATTTATAATCGATGAGGTCCAGAAGGTTCCGGAGATCCTCAGTCTGGTACATCTTTTACTGGAGGAAAACAAACAGCGGCAATTCATTCTCACAGGATCGAGCTCAAGAAAACTAAAACGCGAAGGGGTTGATCTGCTTGCCGGACGGGCAACCCTAAGGAGTTTTCATCCCTTTTTACTGAGCGAACTGGGGGCTGAATATGATGCGGAAAAGGCACTGCAAACAGGTCTTATTCCTCTTGTCGTCGACAGCCCCCATCCCGGAGAGGTACTGCGCAGTTATATCGACCTCTATTTAAAGGAGGAGATACAGCAGGAAGGGCTGGTCAGAAATCTCGGGGCCTTTGCCCGGGTACTGGAGACCTTGAGTTTCTCCCATGCATCGGTACTGAACCAGTCGGAAGTAGCCCGGGAAGCAGAAGTTGAACGAAAAACAGTATCCGGGTATATCGAGATAGTAGAGCAGATGATGCTCTCCTGCAGGCTGCCTGTTTTTTCCAAAAGAGCCAAGCGTCAGCTGATCAAACATGAGAAGTTCTATTTCTTTGACGCCGGCGTATTTCGTGAATTGCGGCCCAAGGGGCCCCTGGATCGGACTGCCGAAATAGACGGACTGGCGCTGGAAGGATTGGTAATGCAGCATCTGTATGCCTGGGCGGATTACTCCCGTCGGGACTGCCGAATCTACTACTGGCGGACCAAATCGGGAACTGAGGTGGATTTTGTCCTTTACGGTCAGGATACCTTTGCAGCGATGGAAGTAAAGAATTCCCGACAGGTGCACAGTAAGGATCTTAAAAGCTTGAAGGCATTTACAGAGGATTATCCGGAAGCTCAGCCTCTTCTGCTGTACCGAGGAAAGGAAAACCTGAAAATTGACGGCATCGTGTGTATCCCCTGGAACAGTTTTCTGGAGAACCTCAGGGTCGGAAGTCCCCTGTTTCAGGTGTAGAAGTGTACAGGTATTTTAAACCACGCTGTTTTCCAAAAGCAGAACGGAGTTATCAAAGTCTGTGTTCTGTACGGATGCAGCCAGGGCCCGATCAAAGGTAACCAAAGTCCCTCTCCTGTTTTTTGCCAGGAGTATGAGGTGGGCATCGCTAACCTGCCTGTGCCCCTGCAGCATGGAGGCAGGCAGCTTAGAAAAGGCCGAAACCGGCACATCGTCGGACCAGAACCGGTGAGACGGATGAGCTGAATATCTTTCCAGTATATTCAGAGCCTCCTCCGGGGATACCGCTTCGTCGATAATACGCGGATTGGAAGATATTCTGACGAAAGCCAGCTGTGTCAGAGGAGATGTCGCCCAGAATTCACCATTCTGAACGATAGTTTCAGCAAACCAGGAATGGGCAACACCGTGGTGGAGATGGTTTGGCCATGCCAGGGCAATCAACACATTTACATCGGGCAGGAAGATCACACCTCATCCTCGAAAGAAGCCACATCCTCGGGGGTTATTCGCCGGGAATCCTCAGCCACCGAGAAAACCGGCAGACCGTTTTTCAGGGAGTATTCCACCTTTGAACCCAGTCCTCGCCGCATTAAAACGGAGACCGCCTGCCCCAGGGAAATCCCCTGCTCCCTGGCAATACTGCGGGCGACCTTTACAAGGTCATCGTCTATATTTATGGTGGTTCTCATACATAAAAAAATAAGAGCTTGATGCTCTGATGTCAAGATGCCGACACATCATTAATGTTGGATTCATATACACGGAGGAAGCGCTTCTCTTCCTGAGACACGGCAAAAATACAAGGTTTTCAAAGGCGCTATTATTGACAAAAACCCGTGTTTCCCATAGAATCCGCCTTACTGAATGCCCAGATGGCGGAATTGGTAGACGCGCTAGATTCAGGTTCTAGTCCGGGTTACCGGGTGGAGGTTCAAGTCCTCTTCTGGGCAAAAAAGACCGATGACCTTTAGGTTGTCGGTCTTTTTTTGTGCACAGAGAGGGGACTTGAACCTCCGAGTGAGCGCGGCGCGATGAGCGCCGGAAGTCCGGCAGGGATGCCGGACGCCAGCGAACGAAGGCGGGGTGTAAGGAGCCGGTACGATACCGGCGACTGAAACCTTCAAGTCCTCTTCTGGGCAAAAAAGACCGATGAACTTTAGGTTGTCGGTCTTTTTTTGTGCATAGAGAGGGGACTTGAACCTCCGAGTGAGCGCGGCGCGAGTAGCGCCGGAAGCGAGGCACGATGCCGGACGCCAGCGAACGAGGGCGGGGTGCAAGGAGGAATCAGGATGATTCCGACTGAAACCTTCAAGTCCTATTTTCAGACAACACCATTATATTCTGACCACGTCTTGCTTCATATCGGATCTCCAGATCGTAGCCCGATTCTTACCGCCTGACTTGGAGGCATACATGGCCTTATCAGCCCTGTCGAGTATATCCTCCAGGGTGGTCTCGTCGCTGCCGTCATACACGATTATTCCTATGCTCAGAGTCACCGACATCTCCGCACCGCTATTGATCCGCGGCGGTATGGCCGATACGTATCTCCTTGCCAGCTCAAGGGCGTGGGTCTCATCGGTTTGAAAGGGCATGACAACAAATTCGTCTCCTCCGTAGCGGGCAACGACGTCTCCGCCGCGAGACAGTTCAACAAGAGTACCGGCGGTTTTCCTGAGCACGTCATCTCCAGCTAAATGACCCATATTGTCGTTCACAGCTTTGAAATTGTCCAGATCGATCAGGATCATGGAGAAGGGAGAACCGTTTCTCTGAGAACGGACGAATTCCCTCCTCGCCTGCTCGAAGAAGCTCCAGCGGTTTAACAGTCCCGTCAGAGCATCGGTGCCGGCAATCTCTTTGAGCTGCTCATAGGCATCAGACAGCTTCTTCTCGGTATCCTTTTGCGCGGTTATGTCGTGAAAATGCAGGATTAGCCCTTCGCCCATGTTGCCGGGAGAAACCAGAGGAGCAGAGCTGATCTCATATAAACGGCCGTTCAGCCGCATCTCGACAGATCCTGTGCGGTCTTTCGTGATCAGCTCACCTGCCCTTTCCGTCAGGCCTTCGAGGGATTTGCCGATGGCTTTCAGATGGGTGACGGAAAAGATCCTCTCCGCTTCCGGATTGAGGTCCAGTATCTTCTTTGAGCTGTCCAGGACCAGAACACCGCTCTTCATATTTTGGAAGACCGAATGATAGGCCACGGGAACCACATCGAAAAAGCGGTACCTTAAGATGCCCAGACCTATGAGCAGCGCGCTCAGCGCAAAGAAAAGAGATGATGGATCATAGGGTGTTATCAAATTAATTCCCATCAGGTAGAGGAGGTTCGGAACCGTGGGGAGAATGGCTGCCGTCAGAAGCAGAGAAATCCGGTACTTGTAATGCTTGGGAAAGCGTACCATGGCCCGGATCAGAAGAATACTGCTGGAGACAATGACTGCATAGGCGTAAATAGCCCAGATCCAGAAAAGGGGACCGTATCGGCGAGCCAAAACCCACAGTCCATTTACCTGTACAAGCTCCAACGATGTATAGAACCAGGGGTGCCAGGAAAAGGTCATCACTCCCAAAAACGAGACTGATGGAATCACGAGTAAAAAGACCTTGAGCTTCCTCCCGATTAAATGTCCGCAATTACCGTAGACCAGGACGAAGTAGGACCAGGACATCGTCGTTCCCATGACCCCCAAATAGGATAATCTCAATAGAATCTGCTTCGCTGTGATATCTGCAAAGAATTTCAGCAGTCCGTCGCATCCTGCCCACAAGGCGACAAAAAGCAGGGTTATTTTCCATATCCGACTGCCGTGAAAGGGAGGGAATTTGTTTGTGATGACAGCCAATGCGAGAGACAGAAGACTTGCAGAGAAATAAACTATTTGGAGATAATGGAACTGAAAAACCATGGTTAATTTTAGCATGGAAATCTGATATTTGAAAGTTGACTTATTATCGCCAGAATCGACGTCTTAACCAGAAAAGTCCGGAAGGTTAATTATCTATACACTGCTGCTAATTGTACTTCTGAGCCCATCCAGCTCTATTTTTCTGGTATAATGCAAATGTTTTTTCAGTCTCTCAAGGGCCAGCGTCGTGTCACCGTCCTGTATTGCTTCGGCAATCGACTGGTGCTCAAGAGCCAGTTGCTCTATGGTAGCCGGATCCCAGTATTTTTTACGGTAATCATCCTGATGAAAAAGCTGGTTTATAATCTGGCTAAAGGAGTCAAGCAGCTTGTTTCCGCTCGAATTGAGCATAGTAGCATGGAATTCCATATCCGCTTCATCCGCAACTCTTGGATCATTTTTATTATCAAGCATTTTTTGTACGCAGGATTCAAGCGCAACAATTCCTGACGGAGTTATCCTTTTTACCACAAGCGGTATAACTGCCAGCTCTATCACAATTCGCGCTTCGATAGATTCATACAAATTGAAGTTGGATACCTGATAATTGAACTTTATAGTGTTGGTTATGGCATCTGTGTCCAACTTATTGATAAATGTTCCCCTGCGGGGTGTTTTGGTAATAATACCCTGCTGAGATAGACCGTTGAGCACGTTTCTCACTCTGTACCTTGTTACCTGGAAATGTTCCGCAAGCTTTTCTTCGGTTTCCACCTTGCTTCCGGGACCATTTGCATGCTCCAGGATGTATGTCTTGATTTTCTCTTCCAGGTTCTGAATATCAGTCTTAGCCATACGATTCCGCTTCAAATGTCATGGGGATGCAATCCATCATCCCCTCCAGCATACAATAAAAGCAGTTGTTTTGCATACTTACTGTAGGCTGTAAACGTCTTTTCGTAGTTTTCCCCGTTTTCGGCCTCGGGTACGTAAGTTGTTCCGTCAAAAACGCCCGATTTTTTCCCACGCCCCAGAGTATGCAGACCATACAAAGCAGCACCATAGGATGAATCGATATCTTTCATTGCCAGGAGTTTCCTGTCCATAAGCGTACTGAGAATCTGCATGAGCACTTTGTCAGAACCTCCACCACCCACTACACCAATCGTTGCAGGCAACTTATCGCCATCGCCGAGAGCAAGCAGCGCATCGTATAACGAACAGGCGACCCCTTCTAAAACAGCCCTTGCAAAATGTGCCTTTCCGTGACGGAACGACACACCCGAGAATGTTCCCCTCAAGTCCGAATTCCAGTAGGGAGTCCGCTCACCGGACAGGTAGGGATGAAATATAAGTCCCTCACATCCAGGAGGAGCCTGATCCGCCAGGTTATCGAAAGCGACATATCCCTCCGGAGTTCGGGGGAATCCCTCCGTTTCCACTGCCCATGTTATGGAGGAACCAGCAGAATTCGTCCCCGCCTGAGAGTACCAGAGATCGTCAATAAGATATGGATAAGTCAGCAGCCCGCCGACCGGATTCGGTGTTTGCTTGATAACATGAATTCCCCCGGCAGTTCCTATCCGTATAACATAGTCCCCTGGTTTACGAGCACCTGCTCCATAGGTTTCCATGGCACTGTCCAGAGCTCCACATAAAACAGGGATTCCGGAAGGCAACCCGAGCAGTCGTGCTCCATTCTTGTTTAATGTTCCAGAAATTTCACCCGCCGGGAGAATCTCCGGCAGCAGTGAAATATCCAGTGATGCCATCGCTGCAAGTTCTTCAGACCAGGTTCCAGTTCCTGCATTGCAGAGCATGGAAGAAACTGCTGTAGAGAAATCACTAGTCCAATTTCCCGTAAGATGATATACAAGAAAATCCTTTGAAAAACTAACATGGCGTATTCTCCCCCATATTTCCGGGTGATGCCTCTTTATCCACAGAAAATGGGGTAATGTCCACGTAGTTGAAACCTGGTTATTTGTCTGAGTAAAAATCAGGTTTCCCTTCAGCCGATTGAGTTCCTCAACCTCCCGTGCAGACCGTTGGTCGCTCCAGATAATAGCGCGCCGAAGGCTTTTTCCAACATTGTCAGCAAGCACTCCAATGTGTGCAGCGCTGGTTGGAACAATAGCGGCAATAGCATGTGGATCTATATCACAGAAACTCAGCATTCTTCCTGACGCTTCAGATACAGCAACAAGCCAATCTTCAGGATTTTGTTCGGCCCATCCTGGTTTTTCTGAATAGGTGTCGTATCCGGCAGAGGCTGTAGCTGCAACTGAACCTGAAGCATCGACAACAGATAATTTACAGGAGCTCGTGCCCAAATCAATGCTTAGAACGTACTCAGTACTTTTCATAACCGTCTCATTCTTCAATGAATTCCCGCTGGTACTCTTTGAGTGCGTTGTTCATCAGGCCCATATCATGAGACAGAAGGAAGAAATCCATCCCCGCAGCTCTCCACTTTTTCATATCCTGAGGGGAACCTACACTAAGTCCTATTGCAACATTATTTTTTTTTGCAATTGCACTTACTCTGCTTACCACAGAATCAAACTCTGATTCAGTATTCGACATCATCATTGAATACCTCAGATCCCCACCGCCAACAAGACAACCGGTTATTCCCGGAACAGAGAGAATTTCCTCGGCCTTTTCTGCGGACGATACTGTTTCAATCATTAATATCACATTTATATTTTCGTTTATCATTTCATAGTAATCGTCTCCATAGAACACAGCCGCGGGGCTACTCTTGGAACGTTTACCTAACGGAGCATAATATGCTGACTCAACTGCCCGGATAGCTTCTTGCCGGCTTTCGATCATTGGCACAATAATTCCAGTTGCTCCAGCATCCAGCAGGTTATTAATGGACCCAGGGCTGTTTTCAGCAACCCTGCCGAAGGGTGCAGGACCGTTTGAGCGGGCGAGACTGCGGATCGCACCTGTTGCACTCTCCTTATCAAAATGGCTGTGCTGCAGATCGACCATTGCAAAGTCAAAGCGTGATCGTCCAACCATTTCTGCTATCCGAACGCTTCCAAGACATACGCCAAAACCAATGACAGGTTTCTCCCCCGCCAACTTCAATCCTCGAACTGTTTCATTCATAGTGGGTACGAATCTCCTTTCCCTGTTATCTCATCCGAAAAGTGCATTTGGGATTGCGAGCACGCTTTGCGGTATAGCAATTATCAATGCAAGAGCAATAAACAACACAACTATCATCGGCCACAGCTCCCTGAGAGTAGATTCATAGTTGAGCTTTTTAATCCCGCAAACAGTCATAAGCACGACTCCGACTGGCGGGGTAGTATTACCGATCATTGCATTTATTACAATAATCACACCAAAGTGAATCGGGTCCATTCCTGACGCAACAACAAGAGGAAGAACCATAGGAACAAACAACATGATATTTACCGTTGGATCAGAAAGGGCACCCAGCAAAATGAATAACAAATTTATACTGAGTATGATCAAAAATTTATTATCCCCTGCAAAAGTTGTCATAAAATGAAAAATATAATCCTGAAGATTTTCAGCAGTCATTACAAAACTGAAGACCTTCGCCGCTGGAAGAACCAGCAGGATCGAACCGCAGGTAATTACAACGCTTTTCAAACTTTGAATAAATTCGTCAAACTGCATGGTCCTGTACAGAAAAACTCCCAAAATCAGTGAATATACCACAGCTATTGCTGAGGCCTCTGTCGTTGTAACAATCCCGAGGTAAATCCCGCCAAGCAGTATCACCGGTGTAAACAATGGAAGAATACCCTGGATGAATGCAACCAACAGATCCTGCAGATATTTCCTGACATTTTCAATTTTACGTTTCGGGTAATGTCGTCTGAACGAAACCAAGAAAACATAGAGCATCAGTACAAGCCCGATGATAACGCCGGGGATTAATCCACCGAAAAACAGACGCCCTACAGATACATTGGCAACCATTGCATAAACAACCATAGGAATACTGGGAGGAATTATTGGCCCTACTGTTGATGATGCAATTGTAATCGCCGCGCTGAATTCTTTATCGAAGCCTTCCTCCACCATGGCCTCATAGTTCAGGTTGCCTATTCCACCAACATCCGCTACTGCTGATCCGGACATGCCTGCGAACAGGATACTGGTTGCAATATTTACATGCCCCAAACCTCCCGGAATATATCCGACAAGCGCCTTACAGAAATTAAATATCCTGTCCGCAACTGAGGTTCTATTCATGATCTCAGCGGTTAGAATAAACATCGGTATAGCAATCAACACGAAATTATCAAGTCCGGAGAACATCTGCATTGCCATAAAGCCAAGATCCATCCCTTTCAATCCGATATAAACGAAAGAAGAAGTTATCATCGCAATACTGATAGGCATGCCAAAAAGAAAAAGGATAAAAAAGGTAAAAATAAACACAATAAGCAGCATATCTTTCTCCGTTAGCTTTTAAGCATTTGTTTTGAAGTTTTCCGGCTGCTCATATCTTCATGAATGCGATTAAAGTCCAGGAAAATATTGCTTATTACATGAAGAGCCATAAGGGAAAAAGCTATTGGAATGATCAGATAGACATACTTGAGCGGAACCCTGAGCATGTTTGATCTTCTGAGATTCTTTAAGATGCCAAAGGACGGTGCAATATACCATAGAAAAACAAGCAGCATTATTACATTCATTATCAGATGAACTATATTCCTGACTCGTTTGGGCAAACGTTGTTCAATCGCTGTCACACGGACATGGTTATCTTCTCCCATTACATAAGCGGAAGCGAGGAAGCTCATCCAGATAAAAAGGTAATTACTGAGTTCATCAGACCATGCAAATGGTTTGAACAGAACATAGCGAAAAATAATATTCAGTACGATCACCGTCAGCATGACTGCAAGGCAGAACATGCCGGCAAAAAGTTCTATTTTCTGCAACAGGCGTGAAATCTTCAACGACAGCTGCAAAATGCTCTTTTGCGTCATTTTTTCTCCAGTTCTTTGATATATGGTTCCTCCCGCCCTTCATGGACGGGAAGAACATCAATAAATCAGGCCTTAGTCGGGAATGGACTGAATATTATTGTACAGGTCTACCCACTCGGGATTCCTTTCCAGAACAAGGGGAACCCTGTCCATAAAAGGTCTGGTATCGATATCATCGATGATGGTCATGCCATAGGATTCCACCTGATCCATCAGGGCATTCTCATTATTCTGTACAATCTCATCTATCCGGTTTGCTTCAAAGGTGAATACCTCTTCTATGATTTTCTGCTCTTCCGGAGATAGAGAGTTCCAGGTCGATTCAGCCATAATGGTTCCCGCTACTGCAAGCATATGCCTGGTCAGCATGAGATACTTCTGGACTTCATAGAATTTCATGGTAACAATTTGCGTGAGCGGATTTTCCTGGGCGTCGACCACTCCCGTCTGCAACCCCATATACACATCACCGATGGGCAGAGAGGTTCCGACAGCATTAAAAATAGTGGCGATCTCGTTATAGGGAGGAAAGTTTACAACCCGCAATTTAAGCCTGTTGAAGTCATCAAGCTTAACCAGAGGCTTGTTTCCGGTTACATTCCTGAATCCAAAGTTATAATGATCAAGCTGTTTAACCCCAACAGCCTCTCCAATCTCTTTCTTCAGGTTTTTATAAAGCTGACTTTCTTTGAAGTTATTCCAGTGAGCGTAACTCCTGAACACGTATGGTCCAAGAAGAACACCGGATTTCGGCAGATATTCCGAAGCACTGTCCAACGGTGCCATATCCAGCTGTCCCATGATAACAGCCTGAACAGCATCGTTATAATTTGCATATGTACCGTTCGGGTATATATTAAGCTCCAGTCGTCCTCCCGATTTCTCCTTCAGCAGATCATTAGCTTCCAGCAGTGCAACATGCACAGGATGATCTGTAGCGAAAACATGTGCATACGACAGAACACGTTTTTCGGTACCACCACTTTCACCTTCACCCCCGGCATAGAGTGTCCCTGCAATAAGAAAACATACCAATACTAAACCCAGAATCCTCGTGTTTGGATTTCTCATAAAACCTCCTGAATAGTCTATGGATATCAGCTGATGAGAAAATCATAAAACATACAACCTAATTTGTCAACAAATAAAAAATATCCTTATATTCTTGATATATAATAAGATATAAATCTTATGTATTTATTTAACATATATATACAATGTAAATAAGTATTTTTCTCTCTTAATTGTCGACATTTATCTGAATATTTTCCGATAAACAAATCTTTGAGGACTTTTTGCCCGATGAGACCAGCCTGTGCATCTCGAATAACATAGCCGTTCAATCGTGACAACAGGTTTATTCGGCTGAGATATAACCATCCTAAAATATGAAAACTGTCCTTATGAAATCAACGTGACGCTGCGCGTTCTACAAGCTACAGAGAACAGGCCTGCGATTCAGTAAGTGATTTGAAAAATCACATATCCTTTCCTGAGTACTCACCGGCCAACTACCCTACCGGAAAGAAAATTCTGTGAGATGAAGGTTCATGGAAATCATGGTTGATGTTCAACACGGTAATTCGCTTCCGGGCTGTTTTATCTTCGGACAAACCCTTTACCCGTTCCCATCCCCTGAAAAAAGATACAAAAGTTCTCCGTATCCTTCCTGCTCCAGCCTGTTTACAGGGATAAACTCAAGGGATGCTGAATTGATGCAGTAACGGAGCCCCGCGGGCTGCGGCCCGTCGGTAAAAACGTGCCCCAGATGTGAATCAGCATAAAAACTGCGGACCTCTACCCTTCTCATTCCGTAGGAGGTGTCGATATGTTCGACAATATTCCCCCCGGCGATGGGCTTCGTAAAACTGGGCCAACCGGTACCCGAATCATACTTGTCCGTCGAACTGAAAAGAGGCTCCCCGGATACTACATCCACGTAGATGCCTTCCTCGTGATTGTCCCAGTACTCGTTCCTGTACGGCGGCTCCGTACCGTTGCGCCGGGCAACATCAAACTGCATCCCGGTAAGCTCCTTCATTAATTCCTCATCCCCGGGCCTGACGTAGGCATCCCCGGCTGTTCCCGAAGGAGGCAGAACATCACCTGCAGCAGGGGCCATCATGGGCTGCTCCCCGGTCTCCTGTTTTCCCGCCGCCAGGGCAGGAAAAAACGCGGCAGCGGCAATAATGCCGGCAAGAATATATATTCGCATGTTCATGTCATACTCCTTTTACCCGAAGGTAAACGCATAAAATCTGAAATCACCATCAGCCTCAAGCCGCAGCAGCCGCTCTTCGGCTTCGTCAAACCCGGCCAGCCGGTAAAGACCGCTTTCAGCGGGTTCAATAACAGTCTTTTCATCGGCATCCACACTGACGCGCACACGTCCCCCCCGGGTAAGGGGTTCGATTACCACATAGATCTCCTTTGAGTAGAACCCGAGCTCAATCGCACCCTGCCCGCTGATCTGTATCGAGTCGGCCCGGATAAGCCATTCCCCCTCCAGGGCCCATTCGCCGTTTTCCGGAACCCGGTCAATTGAGTAGCCCATGGGCTCATTCCTTTTGAGCAGAGCTTCGGAGAGAAAGCCCTCTGCACGGCGGTACCCCAGATAGGTTTCTGCTGTTCTGCTGTGAAGGCCTTCCCAGGCCGATGCTTCTGCAGTTTTTTCAGGTGTTTTTCCGGCTTCTGCAAGGAGACTCCGGATAACCTTTTCAGAGTTTTCATACTCGCCTTCGCCAAAATGAAAATATCTGATGACTCCTTCCGCATCGATAAAGAAATGGGCCGGCCAATAGCGGTTATTATAGGCCCTCCACTGTCTGAAATCATTATCGAGAACAACCGGCCAGCGTATACTCAGGTCCTTCATTGCCCGGGCCACATTCTCAGGATCACGTTCGAAGGCAAACTCGGGGGAATGAACACCTATAATCTCAAATCCCTGATCCGCGTAGGCCTCATACCAGGCGCGCAGGTAGGGCATTGTCCGCACACAGTTTACGCAGCTGTAGGTCCAGAAATCCACGAGAACAACCTTTCCCCTGAGATCCTCCATCTTCAGGGGCCGGCTGTTGAACCATTCTCCCTGGGTAACGATTTCCGGCGCATTGCCAAAATTCTCGAGAATACCCTTCTCCGGCCGATTTTCCAGGCTCAAAGGTTTCGATGCACCCTCCGTTTCCGTATTCCCGTTTCTATTGCCGGAACGGCTGTCCAGCTCCCGCCGAATGAAAGCGGCGTCCTCGAAAAAGGTAAGACCGCTGCCGTAATCCGGAAAAACATCCAGGACCATGGTCTGAAACCGCCGGTCCGCACCCATGGCGATGGATATCCCGGCGACGATCATTACGATGCCGAAAATCCTCTGAATCCTGCCGGTGTTCGCCACCAGCTTCGGAACGCGGTTCAGAAGCCTGCGTCCTCCGAGCATGACGCCGAACATCGGGACCGCAGTTCCGGCGGAATAGGCAAGCACGATTACGACTGAACCGCCGTCCACCTGCTGACTCACCGCAAGACTGATTACCGAAGCCATTATCGGTCCGACGCAGGGCGTCCACAGCAGCCCGAGACTTCCCCCCACCATCAGCCCCCCGCCGAATCCGCTGTGCTGCCTGCCCTGCTTCCTGCTGCCTGCTCTCGATACCAGACGTTCAAAACGCTGCTGCAGCTGCGGAACGACAAGGACGGCGCCGAAGCTCAGTATCACGATTACCGCGACGATTCTCAGGGCATCCGGCGGAACCTTCAGTGCCTGAACCAGGCTTGACAGCAGAAGCGTAAACAGGCTGAAGCTGATTACGAACCCGGCGACAACGCCCAGGGGCCTGCTTTTTCCGCCGATACTGCCTGACAGGACAATCGGGAGAACCGGAAGTATGCACGGCGATAATATCGTGACAATGCCCGACAGAAAGGCGAAAAAAGCGAGTACCATCATCTTTACATTACCTTAACCTTGTTCAGAAACTCGCCTGTCCCGCCGCCGTTCCACTTGGTAACAGCCTTTCCCTCAGAATCAATCTGTACAAAGGTATGCTGATAGGTGACCCCGTACTTCTCCTGGAGATCATCCGAGCTGTCATAGTCCACATAAACCAGGTAGTAATCCCTGATCTCGACCTCATTCGCCTCGAAGTCCCTCACCGCCCCCTTGCAGCTGGGACACCAGCTCGCGTTGAAAAAAAGCACCGTCGGCTTTTCGGCGGCAAGCTCCCGGGCATGATCCAGGGATCTGAAATCAACAATCGCATTGACCTCCGGCATTTCCATGGCTTCCATCATACCTCCTTCCATCACATCGACGGATTCGGACTGTCCTCCGCTGAATGCCGGAAAGGATACGATCAAGAGTACAAACGCAATTACTGTAAACACTCTCATCTGTTTACCTCCTGCTTTCGAAGGTACGACCTGAATGTCACAGAAGTGTCACGGAAAAAGAAACTGTTTATAAAATGAAGTGCCCTGAGGCTTAAAGAGGAAGGGATATGATAAAAACGGCCCCGCCGCTTCCGGGACTTTCCGCAGTAATGCTGCCGCCGTGCAGCTCTGCAACCTCCCGGGCTATGGCCAGTCCGAGGCCGGTTCCTTCAGAATCGCGACTCCGGCTTTTATCAGACCTGTAGAAGCGTTCGAATATCCGCGGAAGGTCCTCTTTGCTTATGCCGGGTCCGGTATCGGCGACGGATATCACCAGTCCGTTGGCTGAAGTTTCAAGATTGATGCTTACGGAACCTCCCCCGGGGGTATAGTTTACAGCATTCTCGATTATGTTCGTGAGCATTCTTTCAATAAGACCGATGTCTGCGGTCAGAGAGGGAATATCCGCTGCGGGATTATAACTTACATCGAGCTGCTTCGCATTAAAGCGCGGCTGCAGTTTCAGAACCACATCCTGAATGAGTTCCGCCACGGAGAAAGTTATTTTCTGAAGGCTCACCTGCCGGGCTTCGAGCTTGGCAAGCTCAAACAAGCCCTCCACAAGCTTCTGGAAACCCGCAACGTTCCTCAGCCCGACCTCGATAAGATCCCGCCGCTCATCCCCGGACAGGGACGACTCTTTCAAAAGCAGGGTTTCCAGAGAACCCCGTATCGAGGTCAGAGGGCTGCGCAAATCATGGGAAATATTGGCTATCAGCTCACCGCGAAGCCTTTCCGCCTCCCGGAGCTGCCGTATACCTTCTACGATTGATTCCGCCATATCGTTGAACGCATAACCCAGGGCGGAAATCTCGTCGTCACCCCGCATGCTGACGCGATGCTGCAGCCTGCCATGCCGGAACGCAGTAACCGCTTCGCTGAGCCGCCTGAGCCGGCGCGTCAGGATAAAGAACAGGCTGAGCCCGACAACAGCGGTCGCTGCAAGCGCAACGATGAAGGTTATAAGACCCGAGCGCATATAATAACTGTTCCGCAGCATCTCCAGGGAGCTGTCGTAACTGCTTCCCCGCAGTATAACGTAGACCCAGCCTTCTTTGCCGTTGATGATAAGGGGTGCGGCGGAAAAGGGTTTTTTTACCTTATCGTTGCGCGGGTCATCTCCCAGGATACGCTTAAAGCCTTCGCTTTCGACAAAGCTCCGAACAGGTTCAAGATCTACATTCAGATATGTAATCTCCTCTTCAATTTCGGAAAAATAGCAGAGTATATTACCCTCATGATTGAGCAGATAGATCTCGACGGAGGGATTCATTACCATCATGTAGTGAATCGCCTCTTTGATATCTTCTTCGGTAAAATCCTCTGCAGTAAAGGGTTCCAGCTCAAGGGCTATATTCGCCGCATATCCGCGGTTCAGCTTCTGTTCCACCTCACCGAAGAGGAGTCGGGACGCCTCAAAGGCTATATACAGGCTGGTCGCCCCCAGGAGAAGAATCATCGCAAGAAAGAGAAGCGAGATTCTGGCATAGAAGGATTTCAGGAGCATTATTCCACCTCTGATGCTTCAGCAAAGCGGTATCCCACGCCCCAGACAGTCAACAGGTACTCAGGATGAGAAGGATCGCTTTCGATCTTGTTTCTGAGTCTGTTTATATGGGTGTTGACCGTATGCTCATATCCCTCGAAATTATATTCCCAGACCAGATTGAGCAGATCGGTTCTGCTGTAGGCTCTGCCCGGATTTCTCGCAAAGAGACTGAGGAGTTCGAATTCCTTGACAGTGAGCTCCAGAGGATTCTGTCGCATTCTGCACCTGCGTTTGACAAAATCAATTTCCAGCTCTCCGATTTTCAGGATCCCGGGACTGCCTGCCGAAACTGACTCTTCCGCCGAAAGTCCACCCCGTTTCACCCTCCGGAGGAGCGCCTTTACCCTCGCTGTCAGCTCGGGAATACTGAAGGGCTTTGTCACATAGTCATCAGCTCCGAGCTCAAGACCGAGAACCCGGTCGATCTCCTCCGCCCGGGCCGTCAGCATCATTATCGGAGTATGTGCGTCTGTTTCTCTGATCCTGCGGCAGACGGATATACCGTCAAGTCCCGGGAGCATTATATCGAGAATAACCAGATCCCATCCGCCGGCACGGACCTCTTCAAGGCCCGTATTGCCGTCGTGGATCTGAGTCGCCTCCAATCCGGCATCCTTCAGGTTCAGGGCAACGATACCCGCTATTTCTCTGTCATCCTCGATTATCAGAATCCTTCCGGAGGATCCTCCGCTGTTCATGCGCTTTCTCCGGTCTAAAATATACGCCCACAAGGGGATAAGGGGAAATTTTCTTAAGGGGAGTCCGGTTTCTGCGGACTTGATGCAGCTCATCCGTCAAGAGAAAGAAATGCAAATTTTCTCTTTCAATCGGCCCGGGAAAGGCGTACAGTAAGATACTCCCTGGAGCCGGAATGAAGCGAAGAGCCTATTTTACGCGTTTATTGTTATCGTTTTTTATTATCAGCATTATTCCTCTGGTTGCCGCGGGTATTGCGTTTTATGCGGCGAGCCTGAGGATCGTCAACAATGCCAACAGCCAGAGAGGTGTTGACGCCATCTCCATAGCAGCGGAGACAATCGAACAACGTCTCGACCTTTACCGCCACATCGCGTATACCCTCTCCAAACGTCCCCAGGTGAGCTCGGCTTTTACAGCTGACAAGGAAAAAAAGGATTCAACATGGCTGAAGGGCCTGTATCGCGTACTCTATGGAGAGATTGCCGGTCATCTGTATGATGTTTCGGTACATCTTATTGCCGCGGACGGCAGCTCGGCATATTCCACTCATCAGCTGCCGGCGCACTATGATCTCTCCAATTACGTCAATCAGGACGGCATCTTCTCCGAAGAACGACCCGACCCTGACCGGACGTATCTTTATTTTTACCCCTTTATATCCGAAAAGGGGGATCGGGTCGCCTGCTCTTTCTTCAGGGAACTGGAAAACGGCTACCTGATTCTGGATATTCTTGCAGCACCACTTTTCAGCGAAGCGGAACAGAGAGTATTTGACAGCATGATTCTGGCAGAGACCGAACAACTGCAGGCTGTAGATTTTTATCGCGCCGAGAGGGACGGAACCTTCGACCATTTTGAGGAGCTGCGCTATCTTCTGGAAGAGGGGGCGGACCGATACAACGAAGGCAGGGCGATCATCCGGGATAATGTGCTGCTGATCGTAAAAAAGATTCCGGGGAGTTCGCTTATCCTGCTGGGCAGTATGTCCTCCGACCGCTTTCGTTTTGCCTTGTCCGCTCTCTGGAAGTTCGGCTCGTGGATACTGATCGGCATCTCAGTCCTGGTGGTACTGCTTGCCTATTATATCAGCAGGGATATAGGCGGCCCGGTCCATGATCTTGCCTCCGCCATGGAACATCTATCAGACGGCATACCTCCCAGGGTGTCAGAAACCGGACGGAATGATGAACTCGGGTATCTCGTCATCAGCTATAACCGGATGGTAGGGAGGCTTGAGGAGCTTCTGGAACGAACCCGCGAGGAGGCACTGGCATTACGCATTGCCGAACGTAAAGCTCTGCAGGCCCAGGTCCACCCCCATTTTCTTTTCAACACTCTGGGTACGATTAAATCAATAGCGAAACTGCGGCAGGTTCCTGAAATTGTAGATATTACCACCGCTCTTGGGAAAATGCTCCGGGCAGCAGCAGGCGACGGTATTGATCTTGTACCCTTTTCCACCACCGTTGAACTTTTACAAAGCTATATTGCCATTCAGTACTATCGTTTTGGAGACAGACTTCAGGTCAGCTTTAATGTTGATGATTCAGTTCTATCCTTTCTCGTGCCGCGTTTAATCCTGCAGCCCCTGGTTGAAAATGCAGTTATTCACAGCCTGGAGGCTTCTCCCGGCCCGGTTCATATTACCATTACCGCACAACGCCGGGGAATCGGAATGGATGTACGCATTACGGACGATGGACCGGGAATTGCTCCCGAACGCCTGGATGAAATCATGAAAAACGGTATCAGGGTGGGAATATCCAACGTCAAGCGCCGCATGGAGCTGTTATATCAGGGGGAAGGACATTTCTCCATTACAAGTACAGTGGGCACAGGAACAGAGGTTTACCTTTTCTTCCCCGGGGAACAGGCATGAATACGGTACTTCTTATCGAAGACGAAATTTATCTGTTAAAAGAACTGGCCGACACCTTTCCCTGGGACCGGCACGGATTCCAGCTTGTCGGTGCAGTCGCCTCGATTGAGGAGGCCCTTGAAGTATACGAAAAAAGACGTCCCGATCTTATCGTGACGGATATCAGGCTTCCAGGCGGAAGCGGTCTCGATATCGTCAGGACGTGCAGTCCCCGTGCCGCCATTATTATTACCGGGCATGACCAGTTTGATTATGCCCGTTCGGCCCTCCGGCTGGGAGTCGATGATTTCCTGTTGAAGCCGATCGACGACAGCGAGCTGGAGGAAGCCCTGCGTCGGGTAAAGTTGAGGCTGGCGGGTAAAAAATCGGACAGCTCTGCCCGGTTGCAGCCGGATACGGAAGAAAGCCGGGACAGCCGTGAGCGCCATGTTATCGCCGCTGAAGATTTCATCAGAAGGAGATACCGGGAGGATATTTCACTGGCCGAAGCGGCACAGGAGCTGGAACTGAGCGAAAGTTATCTTTCACGAACAATAAAGGAATTTCGCAATCAGACTTTTGTGGAAATGATGACCTCTTACCGCCTGAAACTCTCCCTCGCACTTCTCCGGGACCAACGTTTACGGGTGGGAGAAATCGCCCGCAGCTGCGGATTTCAGGACCAGAGCTATTTTGCCCGGACCTTCAGACGCTACTACGGGGTTTCTCCCAGTCGCTACCGCTCAAGCCTGAAGATGAATCCCCTGCTCGACAAAGAACCCTGAGAGATTCTCGTGGTCCGTATAGCAGTGAGCGGCAATGCCCACCTCCCGTGCAGCATGTACATTTTCTGCACGATCATCGATAAAGAGCTCTTTTCCTGAGTAGGTGTTCAGCTCCTTTTCCCGGCTGATGATATACCGGAAAAACTCCGGATCAGGTTTCGCCAGATGAATACAATGGCTCGCATAAACGGCATGGAAATGATCATAATCTCCCCGTTCCATATGGATTTTATAATGCGAATCGATGGTGTTGGTTCCGCATACCACACGGTGCCCGGCCTGCCGCAACTGACGGAGAAACGAGATCATCTGGGGGTCTTCTTCAGGATGAAACAGACTGGCAAGATAATCCTCATGTCCGTTCACCCCGAGCTCCCGACTGAAACGCTCCCAGAACTCTTCTGTGGTGATATGTCCGGTGGTGAGACCGAGAAAATCATCCTGCAGAACGTCCTTAAGATACTCCAGCGAGATCCCTGTTTTCCCGGCGAAGGCCGGAAGAATATCCACCGAACGATATACGACGTTCCCCATATCAAAGATAATCAGCATCGACACTTACCCCTTTCTGCTCGAATAGACTGCAGCACCGCTTACAAAGTACTTGCTCAATGCGAAAAAGAGAACGAACATCGGGATGCTTGCAAGCAGGTTTACCGCCATCATCGCACCCTCATCGGTGTGCATTTCGGCGGTAAACTTTACGATATACAAGGGAATCGTTTTCATTTGCTCTGTCTGAGCGACCAGCAAAGGCCAGAGAAGATTATCCCACTGTGATCGGAAGGCGAGTATGGCCAGGGTTGCAATTGCAGGTCCTGTATTGGGAAGAATGATGGAACGGTATATGGCAAACTCGCTCATGCCGTCGACGCGGGCAGCATCGATAAACTCGTCAGGAAAGGTAATCAGGTACTGCCGCATCATGAAAACGCCGAAGGCATTGACCAAAAAGGGTAAAATAAGTCCCTGATAACTGTTCTGCAGGCCCAGTTTTGTTACCACCATATACAGGGGAATCATTATAGCTTCAAAGGGAATCATCATGGTCGCCATAATCATCAGAAACAGAAGGTCCCGTCCGCGATAGGAGAATTTTGAGAGACTGTATCCTGTCAGGCTGCTGATAAGAACCGTTGTGAAACTGACGACGGAAGCAACAATCAGGCTGTTGAGCAGATTGCGAATAAAGATATATGTGCCGTCATTGCCTGCTACTGCCTTGACAAAATTCTCGGAATGAATCCCCCTGGGAATCCATCGGTAGGGCATCTTGACGATATCGGATGCCGGCATGAAACTTGCACTTATCATGAAGATCATCGGTGCCATAATAAAGACCAGAGCACCGAGAAGAAAAATCCAGATTATGATCCTTTGAATCGGGATGCTCTGCTTCATCAGTAGGTCACCTCATCGCTTTTTGTCGTTTTGAACTGAAGCCAGGTAAAAAAGAGCATGATAACGAAGAGGATAATACTCATGGCACTGGCGCGTCCTATACGATGATCACGGATTCCCGTGTTATAGATATTCATCGTAATAACATTGATCGGGCCCTGGGGAGCCCCTGACTGTGTAAAGAGATACTGGGTGCTGAAGGTTTTCAGACACTGCAGCATGGACATGATCGAGACAAGGACGACCGTCGGCCTGAGTAGCGGCAGAGTTATTTTCCAGAAGGATTGCCAGTTTCCGGATCCGTCTATGCGGGCGGCCTCGTACAGAGTCACCGGGATGGATGCGATCCCTGCAATAAAAATAATGATGAAGTAGCCGACATATTTCCAGAAATACACCAGCATCGTGGCAAACTGAACCATGCATGAATTTGAAAACCAGTTATGATCTACTCCGGGAGTCATGAGAATGGCGTTGACCCACTGGTTTGCCAGCCCCCGGGGATCAAAAATAAGGAGCCATATCGCCGCCGCAACCACCGAGGAGAGAACTGCCGGGCTATAGTACGCCAGCTGCAGGAATTTCCGGCCCCGTTTTACCTGGGATATAAATACCGCAAGAAGCAGGCTTACTATCAGGAGAGGAACAAAGGTTCCGAGAGTAAACACAGCTGTTGCACGAATGGAATTCCAGAAATCAGCCGACGTTAAAAGATACGTATAGTTCTCCAGGCCGATAAACATCGGAGGCTTGAGGCTTAGAACCTTCTTTCTGAAAAGGCTTGTAAAAAGCGCATTAAAAATAGGGTAAAAATTAAAAAGAGAAAAAAACAGCAGGGCCGGTAGAACAAACAGCATTCCCCAGCGGTCCTGATGGTGTTTCAGGCTCGATTTCTTTTGTCGGCTCATGACACATTAACTCCGCGTGCAGTAAGACAGATACACGGAGTCCCCATTAAGCCGGGGACTCCATAGTTCGCAAACAGACTACTCTTCGTCGAGCAGTTCCTGGGCTTCCGCTTTAAGGGTCGCATAGGCTTTTTCGCTGGAAACACCACTGAGCATTACAGACTCGACGGCCTGCTTGATGAGTTCCTGCATTTTTGCGCTGTTTTCTCCGTAGTAGACGATATGACCATTTTCCATATCATCCCGGAAAACATCGGAATAGGGCATGTTCTTGAAGGTATCTGACTCCATCAGCTTTTTTGTAGGCTGAATGATGTTCACGGTGGTAAGGTACTCCTCACCATGGCTGAGCATGTAGCCGATGAACTTCCAGGCAGCCTGCTGGCGCCGTTCTGATGTCTGGCCATTTACCATGTAATAGTGCCCGTAGTAGCAGGCAGCTGCCTTCTGCTTAGCGTCTTCAAACTGCGGGAAGGGTACAACCATCCACTCACCGCTGTTGTAGAAATCTTCGTTGTCGGCCTTGATCCGTCCCTGCTGGTACAATCCCGTCAGCGCCATGGCGATATCATTATTATCGTAGTTGAAGAGCTTCCGCGCATTCTTGTAGGTAGGACTGCCGAGGTTGCGTCCGTTGGGGCCCCAGGCCTTCATATAGTCGAGAAAGGATATCCAGGCTTCTTCTCCGACAATGGCGGTTTTGCCGTCTTTACTGATAAGCTCTCCGCCGAGCTGCTCGACCATGGGTACCATGGATACCAGATAATAGGGATAGCGAAAGTCAAAACCCCGGCGGGTGATAATGTCCCCGTCACGAATAATAATCTTTTCGGAAATATCCGCCATTTCTTCCCAGGTTCTGGGATAGTCGGTTTCCGGATCGAGTCCTGCATCCCGGAAAACACGCTTGTTTATATAGATGCTCCAGTTTGTCAGCTCCAGGGGAAGACCGTAGAGTTTTCCGTCCATTACAACCGGATCGAGTACCTTGGGGATATAGGCATTCTTGAGTTCATCGATACTTTTGTAGCCCACAGCCCTGGCATCAACCGCTGCCACACGACCATTGGCAATATATGCGTATTCGTCTTCGATGGACATGTTAAAGATATCCGGTCCCTGATTCGCGGCAAAAGCCGTAAGAACCAGCTCCTGAATCTTTGTCGAAGAATGGGTTACCCGCTTGACGGTGATACCGGGATTTTCAGCTTCGAACTCCTGGATGTAACGCTCTTCGATGGCAGTCCGATTGGGATCTTCGTGAGTCCAGAATTCCAGTTCAATCGGCCCTTCTTCCTTCTGCTCCTGGCCACCGGCGGCAAAAAGGCTGGTTGCCACAAGAGAAAGTGAAAGCAGTAAAAACAGTGCTTTCTTCATCAGATATTCCTCCTATTTATTAAGGCGTATGATAATAAGATTGTATCCGGCCTGTTTACACGCGGGCAAGCGGAGGATTTTGCCTTATTTGTAAGGATTTTGATCTTTCAGTGTCTCTGATGAATGAAGGTACACGAGCTTCGACCCCGGGATGGATCTAAATATAATCACAGTATACTGGAATCACCTTTTTCTATGCTGCGTTCCTTTCTCTTTGCCTTATACATCGCAGAATCGGCATTTTTAAGGAGTGTTTCAATTTCACTGCTTTCATCAGGATACACACTGACTCCGGCACTGACGCTTACTGGTATCTCCTTCATCCCAATGAATAATGGCTTCTTAATTTCAGCGATCAGTCTTTTTGTTACTTCCATTATTTGCTGCTTTGAAGATAAATCGGTCAGGGCCACCACGAATTCATCGCCCCCCATTCTGGCTTTCAGGTCTTTGTCTTTCAGACTGTTTTCAATCCGGAAGGCAATACTCTTCAGGACCTCATCGCCGGTGTCGTGCCCGAAATTGTCATTTATCTCCTTGAACTTATCGATATCAATAAAGACAAGACCGATATTCCTGCCGGCAGAATCAGCTTTATTTGTCAGTTTATTGAATTCTTCTTCAAAATATTTCCTGTTTGCCAACCCGGTTAATTTATCGTGATGGGCCTGATACTCAAAATTCCTTATCAAATAGACTACAACAGCAATAAAGCTGCCGAACAGCACGGTCATTAAAATGATATTGGCCAAAAACAGATTCCAGTGCTGCGTCATTTCTTTTTGCACAACCTGATCATTATAGATAATACCAACCACATAGGAATTCCAGCCATCTTCAGATTCAGTACTGCTGATCAGCGCCGGAAAAAAGCGGTAACTGTGCTGTATTCCTTCTATGCTTCTGGTGTCCCGCTGCATGGCGTTCTGTATAACCACCTGTCTGGCAAGTTCTTCTTCAAACTCGGGGACATCCGGGTTCAAATAGGGCCGTTTGCTGTTTCTCAGTTTGGCAACACCATAATGAAGGGGCTCAACGCTGTAAAAACCGATGTCTTCAACCATCTCATATTGTTCAGTTAAGGACGCCGCATCCTTAAAAAGATTAAGACTCTGAAAGGAAGGATATTTATCCTCAATACTCACACTGAGTTCAAACAGATACTGATTGTCCGGGCTCGGCATATAGCTGTATTTTTTGATTTCTCCTGCCTGGGTCGAAAGATCGATCCTGTCAACCTCAAATTCATTCCCGGCCATTCTTTCCCTGACAACAGCAGCAAAACTGCCGAATTTCGAGAAATCGAGGCCGAGGTCCTCTTCATAGGTGGTCTTTATTATCTTTAAATCTTTATCGACAATATAAATATCATACCCGACAAAACGTTTCTGCAGCTCGGCCAAATCCCAGTCCATAACATCGGGGTTCTCTGTATATTTCAGGACCATCTGTTCCGAGTATTCTCTCATTTCCTGATTCAACTGCTGCTCGGCAATCTTGTAGGCATTATCGATATAGCTTACGGTCTGCAGAATATTCTTCTCCACCAGCTGCTGCTGGCTGCGGTACTTGTCTTCTACTACCCGGAGGATATTTTTATACTGAGTCGAAAAAATATAGATCATTACCAGGGCAAGTGAGACGATTAGTATATACTTGAACCTGCTTAAGAATTTGTCCAATCTGCTCTCTCCAAAAAACCGTTAGCGTTGAGGGTTTTGCAATGATAGGAAAAATTATCCTGACAATCAATGACCTAATTAGAAGAATTTGACAAATTATGGAGAGAAGGGCCGGGCAGGATGGACGCCAGCCAAACTGAACAGATACAAGATAGACGGGGACCATTAAAAAACGGTGAAAATGCTTACCTCACTTTCAGTGCACCAGTCACCTCGCCGCCTTCCTGTAGACTGAAGGAGGATTTATATTCGTCCCTGGCAAAGTAGATATCTCCGTCAACCTTTCCGTCATATATGTGAAATTTATTCGCCTCCACATATACATCTCCTGCAAAGGTTCCCCCCTGTATCCGGGTGTTTTCACTGCGCACTGTGAGTTTTGGCGCTGTCAGCGTATACCGGGCGGTTACATTTCGGTTCTCATCCTGTGCATACAGGGCGATTTTCCGGTAGATCTCATCCCTGCGGGTAAACTGCCCTTCCACCAGAATTTCCTGATCCGTCGTAATGTCCTGGGTTATTGCTATTATCCAGGTTCCGTTTTTTCCTGCCGCCTTGAGGAATCCCTGGGCAGTATCAACAATCGAAGCGGCGCTTACTGCATCTGCTTCAATCGATTTTTCAGCCGCCTCCGGAGAGACTTTCCGACTGCAGCCTGTGACGATAATTATTACAAGCAGAATCAGCCCCATGGCGGATACCTGTTTTCGTTTCATTACGCACCTCCAGTAAAGTATGTTCTTTTTCCTGACTTATTCTATCATCTATTATCGCAATTTATCAATGCCATCAACATACTGTTTCACAGGCTTTTACCAGCGTACCCCCGTTTCATTCAGCTGCAATTTGCTTCGTCCGGTACAATTTTGTAGCTTTATTCATGTACTTAAAGGAATGATTTTGAAGCAGGGGAGAGAAGCAATGAGTTACTACATGTCTATAACTTTGCAACAGCCGTTCGATCAATGCCTGGAAAGGGTCACTGGAGCCCTGCAGGCCGAGGGATTCGGAGTGCTTACCCATATTGACGTAAAGGAAACGATGAAAAAAAAGCTGGATGTGGATTTCCGCAACTACCACATTCTCGGAGCCTGTAATCCGCCCTTTGCCCATAAAGCGCTTGTAGCCGAAGACAAGATCGGAACAATGCTTCCCTGCAATGTTATTGTACAGGAAACTGCTCCCGGAACAGTCGAGGTGGCAGCGGTTGACCCGGTCAGTTCCATGCAGGCCGTCCATAACGAGGCACTTCAGCCCGTTGCCGAAGAGATCCGCGGCAGACTTAAGCGTATGATCGACTCGCTGCAGAGCGGAAAGGGCACGCCGTGATGCACGGCTGGGGCTGGAACACCGGAATAGGCGGCTGGGGACCGGGGGGAGACGTCTTTACCCTCCTCCTTCTGGCTGCCCTGATTATAGGAGGAGTGTATCTGTTTCGCCGCCACCCGAAACAAGGGGGAGAGGACGAATCCCGGAAGGCGAAACCAAGTGCTGAGGAAGAACTGAAAAAGCGATACGCCAGGGGCGAGATCGACAGGGAAGAGTACCAACGCATAAAGAACGATCTTGAGGATTAAGCCTGACGGAAAGTGTGTTTCATCTGTTCCGGATACCGACAGCTCTGCGGTGTCCCTGTGAGCGGAGGATTTCAGGCTTCCCGGCTGGTTTGAATCACATTCTTCAGCACCCGGTCTGACATTGTGCTGACCGGGCATACCCGGCACCATGTACGGGGACGGTACAGAAGAGCAAGCAGGGTGCCCACAAGAAATGACGTGGTCATCATGGAATAGATCCGGTATGAAAAATGAAGCAGTGCCGGCGGTAAGACCGGCTGGCTTAACAGCTGAGGCATGGCGAAGGGTATTTCGAAGATTATGAGAATCCGCACACGGTCAATGGGCGCCATGTTTCCGGCAGCAACCATCATGGTTGAGGCGGCTATAAAAAAGAGGTTCATACAGAAGTAACTCAGAACGAGGTCTCTGGTCTTCCTTTCCAAAAGGAAACCGGGAGTTTTAGCGGTATCACCCGTTTTCCTGAACAGATCAAAGAATTGCGCCCGGGGACAATAGCCCTGACACCAGCTTTTCTTCCGGTCACGGAAAACGAGAACAAAGGGAATTGTCATGCACAACAAACCCGACAGGGCGAATCCGATGTGTACAAACCCCAGGGTGAAATATGCCAGGGTAATGAATAAAAGGTATCTGTTGAGCGATCTTCCAGATGTCATTTCAACTCCTAAATATAGTATTTATTATATATAGATTCTATTTTATTTCAACTACCGTCATGTATCTTTGAAAAAAAACCCCCTGATGTTTCTACCTGTAAAAACCGAATCCATTATTGACACCCGCCCCCATCTTAATAGATGCTGTTTTTATGTCTGAAAAGCAGGAAGATACGTTTTATCTCTACGATCTCCAGGTAGAGACTGTCCGGGGAGAAAAGGATTTTGTCTGTTCCCACCAGGAGGGTGTCAACTTCCGGGTAATTGGTGAAAACCTTGTTTTTTCAAAAGAGACGCAGTTCTCCCTCTACGCCCTGGCGGCCATCCTTCCGCTTATTCCCGCCAAACAGCGGGAGACCGCCGAAACCGACTGGATGACCACAGATACCGATATCGCCTGTCCCGACCCCAACTGCGGGGCCCGCTTCCGTATTACCCGGATTGCAAAACGGATCTTCAGACATTCCGAATGCACGATAGAGCCCCTGTCCCGGAAAACAAAAGACTGAACAACGGAGTACCCCCATGAACACCCGCTACACCTTAAAAAACGGCTACAGCTTCAGCAGAATAATCAACGGAGGATGGCAGCTTTCCGAAGGGCATGCCCTGAAAAGCACCATCGAAAAGCAGGATGTTCTGAAGGCCTTCCATGAGCTGGTTTCCCGGGGATTCACGACCTTCGACTGTGCCGACATCTATACGGGAGTGGAGGAGTTCTACGGCGTTTTTCTCAAAGAGCATCTGGCCGCCGGGGGAAAGCGGGAGGATATACAGTTTCATACCAAGTATGTTCCAGACAGATCTGTTCTCGCGGAGCTGAAGCCGAAGGACGTACGGGAAGCAGTACACCGCAGCCTCCGGAAACTCGGAGTGGAACAGGTGGACATGATTCAGTTTCACTGGTGGGAGTACGATATCCCGGGGTATCTGGAGGCATTACATGAACTGCAGAAGCTTAAGGAAGAGGGGAAAATCTCCCAGGTTTCCCTCACCAATTTCGATACCCCCCGTACCAGAGAAATCGTTGAATCCGGGATCAGCATTTCCACCATGCAGGCCCAGTACTCACTCCTGGACCGGCGGGTTGAGAACGCCATGCAGGCCTACTGTGAAGAGCAGGATATCGCCCTTCTCTGCTACGGGACCCTGGCGGGGGGATTCCTGACGGACCGCTGGCTGGGACAGCCGGACCCGGCGGACTGGGACAACCGCTCCCTGGTTAAATACCGCATAATCATAGACGATTTCGGCGGATGGGAAGCCTTTCAGGAACTCCTGAATATACTGAAGGAGATGAGCGGCAGATACGGCTGCAGAATCGCCAACATCAGCACAGCCTATATTCTGCAGAAGGAAGCCGTGGGAGGGGCCATTATCGGGACCCGCAGCAGCAGGCACGTCGATGCAAACGGGCAGACCCTCGCGCTGAAGCTGGAACGGGAAGATGTAACAAAAATCGACTCGTTCCTGGCCCGCCATCCCGGTCCGAAGGGCGAACCCTTCGAACTGGAACGGGCGGAAGACGGTCCCCATATAAAGGTGATGCTGCGGAATCTGAACGAGAAATCCTGACCCCTGTCCGCCCTACTCGTGCTGTCTGCCCCAGCCTGACAGTACGGCAAAGAGCAGAACGAAGAACAATATGACCGGATAGATCATACCCTTCGCTATGCTCACGGGATCCAGCCCGGAAAGCGCCACAGATATAAAGACAAACACGCTTAAGAATGGAAGGACCACGGGAATCGTGTTCACGAAACCGTCCAGCAGGTTTGCCCGCCGATAAGGGTGAAGCCCTTTCCTGGAACCGATTTCATTCACCACCGGGCCGAAGGTAAGGATCGCCGCACTGGTAACACCGCCGAAAATCATGCAGGTTACACAGGAGCCGATGGTGATTGCCAGCTCAGTACCCCGGTCGGTTTTGGCAAGGCTGGATTTCAGGATTGCCGCCACCATCCGGTCGATTGCGCCGGCGGCCTCCAGAACTCCCATAATACCGAAGACGGAAATAACCAGGGTAACCGTGGACATCATGCTGGATACGCCGGTGGGCAGAAACCCTGAAACATGGTTCCCCAGCTCTCCCGAGGAGGCAAAGAGGCTCTCCAGGCTAAAGATCCCCGAGGCAAGCCCGGTGATTGTACCGACCACAAGACCCACGGTAATCGCCTTGAACAGGTCCCTGGTTTTAACCGCCGTATACAGCAGTCCCACAACCGGAATCAGCATTACAAGGCGCAGGGGGTCGCCCATGGTCTCGATGTCGGAAGCGATTTCTCCACCTCCTCCAAGGAGAGCAAAAAGAACGATGGCGATCAAACCGGCCACAAGAGAATATCTGAATCTGGAGGCCACAACCCCCGCAATATCCGCAGGCTCGCCGTTCTTGAACTGCTGAGTGGCGGCGGAGGCAATGGTGGTATCCGAGATGGGAGCGAGATTGTCGCCAAAGATACAGCCCGAGGTAATGGCTCCGGCAAGAAAAGCCGGATTGGCCCCCAGCACCGTACCGGCGGTAAAGAATATTGGATATGCGGCGAACATTGTTCCTATAGATGATCCGGTGGCTGTGGAAATGACACAGCAGGAAAAAAAGACAAAGGCCACAAAAGTTCCGCCGGTCAGGTTCATTCTCTGGGCCAGCCAGACGAATCCCTCCGAGGCATTGCTGTCTTTCATCATCTGGGAGAACATACCGATGATAAACAGGATTACGATAATGGTAACCGAATTGGTGGAGGCAATTCCGGAAAATACGCTCTTCCAGTAGGCGCTGTAATTCTTTACAAAGAGCCCGCCGATGATCAGCCCCAGGAATCCCCCCATGGCCAGGGCATGCATATCATAGGACAGGAACACCAGAAACAGAAGCACACAAAAAACAAAGAAGATTGCCAGGGGAATAAAGGCCATCCCCCACCCGCCACGAAACTCCAATTTTTCTTCTTCCATAGACCCCTCTGTAATACTCTTTTACGAAGCAATCGGCCGAAGCGGCCGACACAACGGGCATAGTATACAGGATGTTCCGGGAAGCACGAAAGTCGGAATTCTGCTGTTTCTATGGAAAATAACACTTTTTTTCAATTTTTTTCACAAACTGCATCGATTTCTACTTGTGCACCCTTCGGCAGACGGGAAACCTCCACGGCACAGCGCGCAGGTTTATGATCGCCGAAGAAGTCAGCGTAGACTGTATTTACCGCAGCAAAGTCATTCATATCGGTGAGGAATACAGTGCATTTTACCACGTCGGTAAGCACAAATCCCCCAGCCTCGATAATAGCCTGAATGTTGGCAAGGGACTGTTTTGCCTGCTCTTCCACCTTCTCGCTTACCAGTGTCATGGTATCGGGAACAAAGGGGATCTGTCCTGAGACATACAGGGTGTTCCCGCTGAGAACAGCCTGGGAATAGGGACCGACAGCGGCAGGGGCCTTGTTTGTATTGATATATCTCATTGATTCTTCTCCTTGGATCGATGTTTTTTTATCCCGGTACCAGAAAGACCTGTTCAATCGGGCCTCCGCCCCGCCGGCTGCAGGGCCAGCGGAACGTGGCAGTACGGCGGCGGCAGACAGAACGGCGGAGACCGCCAGAAGCAGGAAATCCAGCCAGGGGGAGGCTATGGGTAACACCGAATCGACAAACCAGTAATCCAGGCTTTGTATCCGGATATAGATTCCGACAAGGACTGCGGCAAACAGGAATTGTACGAGCCGGATCAGCCGGCGGCCTTCTCCTCTAAAACCGAAACTGCGGATGCCCGAAACAGTCTCTCGGATAATTGTCCATGTACGCCAGGATACCAGAAACAGCAGCAGGGTAATCATACCCCAGACCGCCTTCTGCAGCTCCACAATAATCCCCATTCCCGCTGGGGAAAGCCCGAGCCAGCTCGTCCAGTCCTTCAGGATACAGGCGAAACCGGGCCACACCCGCTGACTATTGGAAAGAAGGACAATGCCGTCTCCGGTTTCGGGAATGGCGTGAAAGTCGGTCATCCAGCCCGAACCCTGCCCACCGTGGGATACGACCTTGAAAATTTTTTCCGGGTCGTTGGAATCGGACAGAAATTCAATAAAATGTCCCAGACCGTATCCGTCAAAAACAAATTTGTAGTAACCGGACATCGACGATTCAGGAGCGTACATCTCCTCGATACTCCCGGTATCGAGAACCCCCTCGTACCTCGACGAAAAACCTGTCATTCCCGCAGCCGCGAACTTTGCCACGTCATGGGCAGTACCAAATAGTCCACCCGCAGCCCGGTCAGGATATATGTAAACCGGAAACTCTTCTCCCTGCAGTCCGTATCCTTTTGCAGCAGGCGGATAAAAGGTCTCGCTCCATTCGAAGCTGGCGGAAGTCATACCCAGCGGATCAAGGATCTCCCGCTTCATGTAGCTGGAAAAATCGTGTCCGCTTACCTCCTCTATAAGGAGTTCAAGAATGTTGAATGCCGTATTGGAATAGGAGAACGTCGAACCCGGTCCCTGAAAAAGATGCGCGTCTTTGTTAAGAATTTCCTTCAGTGTCGGTATGTTCTCCGCCGTCGGCTCATAGGTATTTCCGATAGTACCAAGAGGCATTCCGGAACTGCCGTTTAACAGCCTGCGAACGCTTACCTTTTCCTCATTAAAATTACTCTCCGGTATGGTCCAGGATGCAATATAGTTCCGGACAGAAGCATCGAGGTCTATACGCCCCTGTTCCGCAAGCTTCATTACTCCCCAGGCCGTTACCGACTTTGAAATGGATTCCATGCGGAACCAGGTGTCCAGGGTTAATCTGCGACCGGTTTTCAGGTCCGCAAAACCATAGGCTCTGCTCCAGACGGGCTCGCCCTTCTGCAGCAGTACCAGCGCGAATCCCGGGACCTCATAGTCCCGCATGATTGCGCTTATTCGATCGTCAAGGTGAGCGGTTAACTCCGCTACTGAAGCACGCGCCGGTACGTCTCCGGCGAAAAAAACCTTTGCGGAAAATAAAAGCGGAGCCAGGGAAACAAGCAGGATAAGGGAAAAAGATATCCAGATACCTCGTTTTCCTGATGTGCCCTCATGTCGTTCCGCCTTCGATTTCAGATCAGACCTCCCCGTCTGCTAATCCTCCGGCGCCAGCCGGAGCTGATACAGGGCAATCAGGCCCAGAGCCAGAACCATTCCCAAAATCTGTACGGGTCCCAGGGGCTCTCCCAGAAGCAGGAAACCCCAGAGCATGGTCAGCATGGGCTGTATCAAGAGCAGCAGGCTCCCCCGGTGGGAGGGAAGCCGGGTTATGTTGGTTTTTATCAGGATCCATCCCATACTCTGGGAGAGCAGGGCCATCAGGACCAGGAAGAGCTGACTCCTCCAGGAGCTAACGATAAAATCGACCTGTTCAACAACGGCACCGTAGGTACCCACGAACGCACCGGTCACCGCCATGAACACCGCCAGGGAGAGGATCTCGGGGTAGCCTTTCCCGGCCTTCATCTTCGCAAAGCGCAGACCCAGCAGATAACCGGAGTAAGCAATCCCCACGAGAATCCCGAGAAAGAATCCGATCCCCGGAGAGACCAGGACCTGGATGGTCGGGATCGTAAGAAAAAGGCCCAGAAAAATAAAGGGGATGAGCAGCGGAAACCAGGGAGAAATACGCTCCTTGAAAAAGAAGAAGCCGAAGATGGTCACAAAAATGACCTGGCTGTTGGCCATAATGGTGGCAGGCCCCGCGCCGATGTACAGAATGGTCTTGTGCCATATTATCAGATCCGCCGCAAGGGCGAGCCCTCCCCAGAGGGCCGGAACCAGCCAGCGCCAGGATGCGCCCCGCAGTTCCCCCCGGACGAGGGCAATACCGAAGAGAAAAATCGATGAGTAAAAACAGCGATAAAAGGCGCTGACCGTGGAGTCCACCGCGGCGAGCTTGACGAAAATCGCTGAAAAACTGATACACAGTACCCCGGACAGAAGCCCGACGTACTTTTTACTGGAGGTCGCCTGCATTCCTGTTTCCCGTATTTCCTGATTTATTCCACAAAAGGATTGATTATCCGTATACCCGAATAGAACTGCCCGGTGTTGAGATCCTCGGAATAGATGGCATCGCATTCGGCAGATTCTGCGTTACTGACAATACATGCATCCCAGAAGTTTATACCATAGGTCTTCCGTATTTCTACCGCCCTTCTTATCATTGAAGAAGATTGAGTAACAAGCTCAATCTTTTCAAGAAGATGCAGTTGCCGTAAAACAACCTCCTCTGACTGCCCGAGTTTTCCCACCGCCACATTAGCGTACTCCTGCAGGACCTGTGTAGAGATGACTCCTTCCCCGCTTTTCATAAGACCGGAAATCAGATCCACCGCCTGTCTCTGCTTGTCAGGGTCCCGTTTATCGTTTGCATATACCAGAATATTCGTATCAATGAAGAACTTGGCCATGGAGTATCCCTTATCTCCTGTACTCTTCTTCCCGGTTGAAATGGTAATCAGGAGGAGATTCCCCGGCATAGTCAGAGCATATTGACTCGAACTCCCGGGCAGCCGAGAGAGCATCCATTTCGTTGGTTATATGTTCAAGATGCCGGCGTATTATATTATTCAGGGTGGAATTGTGCCGTTTAGCGTATTCCCGGGCCTTTCGTATCAGTTCTTCGTCTGCAGAAAGGGTTATATTCATAGCATCCCCTCTATGTGGTATATGTGCACACATAATACTATCAAAACATAAGTATATCAAGATAATAAGCAGGATTGTAATTGGACAGGAAATCATTTACCCTGAGTTCCAGGAAGAATCCAAAGGAGTTTCAATGTCGCTGAAGGAGATACGGCTCACATCCATGACTGCCGCTGCCGGTTGAGCGGCCAAGAGGGGGTCATCCTCCCTGGCGCAGGTGCTGCAGCCATTAGCCGGAATGTTCTCTGATATGGAGAACGACAACTTGATCATAGGACTCGAAATCAGTGACGATGCCGCCGTGTACCGCCTGGGGGAGGACAAGGCGGCCATCCTTACGGTGGATTTCTTTACCCCCGTGGTGGACGACCCCTACAGCTACGGCGCCGTTGCAGCGGCAAACGCCATGAGCGATATCTACGCCATGGGAGGCGAGGTCGCGGTGGCCCTGAATATCTGCGCCTTCCCGGCGGAGATGGACGAAGGAATAATCACGGAAATCATGCGGGGAGGCGCGGAAAAGGTCAAAGAGGCCGGCGGAATCCTCGCAGGGGGCCATACCGTAGACGACCGGGAACCCAAGTACGGGCTGTCGGTCATGGGATTCGCCCATCCTGATGCAATCATGACCAAGGGCGGAGCTCGCCCCGGGGACAGGCTAATCCTCACCAAGGCCCTTGGTTCAGGCATTATTACCACCGCGGCGAAAAGCCGGAAGGCCGATACCCTCCACGTCGAAGAAGCAGTCCGCAGCATGATGAAACTGAATAAAGACGCCGCGAGAATCCTGGTGGACCATGAAATAAAGGGCTGTACAGATATTACCGGTTTCGCGCTGCTGGGTCACACCTTCGAAATAGCGGAAAAGAGCGGAGTGAGGATACAGCTGTCCGCATCTTCCCTGCCCTTTCTGGATGGCTCCATGGAATACGCCGACGAATGGCTCTTTCCCGGGGGAACCGGAAAGAACAAACGCGCCTATGAAGAGCACATCAGTTTCGCGGCTTCAATAGAAGAAGAGATGCGCCACCTCATGTTTACACCGGAAACCTCCGGCGGCCTGCTGGCGGCGGTCCCTGCGGGGAAGATACAGGAGGTCCTTGCCGCCTTTCAAAAGACCGGAAGCTTCTGCAGGGTAATCGGGGAGGTGGTGGAAGGATCAGGGATCGAGGTCACCCCCTAAAATGAGGATTTCAGCACACAACCCGGCTGTCCCCGTCGCGTCTTACCAGACCTTTTTCTTCCATCTTGTTTAAAAAGGGAATCATGTATCTCCGGGTAAGACCGGTCTTTTCCTTTGCTTCGGGGATGGAGAAGGATGTTCCCGCATCGAGCCCTTCGAGTATAACCCGGGCCAGGGCGTCGAAGCTCTCCCTGCTGAAATAGATATCCCCCTCCAGGGCCACGACTTTCTCCATACGCGCCAGGTTGCGCAGTTCCGATCGTGCTCCGGGGTCCGGTATCTCCTTCAGCTGCAGTCCCGCATTTTTCTGTTTCTCCAGCATATTCATGATCTTTTTTGCCAGGGGAGACAGGCCGTAATCCCCGTCAAGCTGTTCCGGTGAGATCAGTATACGGTCCTTCTGTACAATTCTGTAGGTGGTCAATCCCCGGTCGATAAGATATTCCTTGATCTCCAGGGGAATATCCCCGGATTGAAGATACTCGGCCTTTCCTGCACCGCCGGGTTTCGAGCAGAGCCGGGTCAGCCTGTCGGCCTCCTTCAGAAGAAAGTCTTCCAGAACCACCGTGCTCTGAACTTCCCGTGTTTTCAGGGACCGGGTTGCGGCAAACTGTTTTATTGTCCGCTTTTGTGCCCCGGAAGCATAGGTAAACCAGCCCTTCAGCATGAAGCGCAGAACGGCCTCATCACTTATCGCCTCCGGAACGGGATAGTCCTTCAGAATTTCGGCAAGCCGGATTCTGAAATGCCGGTCCGTCTCTCCCGCCCATATAAAACGACCCTTTCCCAGTATGTGATACCCCCCCTGCTGGATAAACAGACAGGGATCGAAACTGCCAACCGGGATCTTTTCATTCAGTACAATCCTGGCAAAACCTTCAGTCTTCAGGAAATGTATGGTGCCGATATAGTGGCCCGTACCGCTGGCGATCTCCAGCTCCATATGATTTCGAATGGCCCTGCGGCTTTCATCCAGGGCCTCCCACTGAATAATGAACTCCCTCTCGCAGCTGAAGTCCGCCGGGTCCCTGGCGGCGACACATCCCCGGGATACCTCTTCCTTTTTTATGCCCTGAAGGTTGCAGGCAACCCGGGAAACAGGGTACGCCGTCTTCAGGGAACTGTAATAGGATTGAATGCCCCGTATTTTCGCCGTGAGACCTCCGGGCAGAATGCTGATCTCATCCCCTTCGGAGAGCTCGCCCCCCGCCAGGGACCCGGTTACGACCGTACCCGATCCCTTTATGGTAAATACCCTGTCCACGTGAAAAAACGCGGAGCCCCCCGTTTTGGACGCGGGCATCCTGCGGAGAACCTCCACCAGAGCAGCGCGCAGGGTATCGATCCCTTCACCGGTCAGGGAGGATACGGGAATTATGCTGATCTCTTTCCTGAAGATGCGAACCAGATTCTCCTGAACCAGTTCGCTCACCAGCTCGCGGAACTCATCGTCAATTGTATCGACCTTGGTAAGGGCACAGATGACCTCCCCAATGCCCATTGCCTCGAGCACCCGGGCGTGGTCGTCGGTCTGCTGCATCCAGCCCTCGTTCCCGGCAACCACCAGTACGGCGCAGGAGAGGCTCCAGGCGCCGGCGACCATGTTCCGGATAAAGCGCTCGTGCCCGGGGACGTCGATGACTCCCACCGCTTCGCCTTCGGGGGTCTCGAAATGGGCGAATCCCAGGTCAATGGTCATTCCCCGTTTTTTTTCCTCCGGAAGTCTGTCGGCGTTGATTCCCGTAAGGGCCTGTATAAGTGCCGTTTTGCCGTGATCCACATGACCGGCGGTTCCTATTATGTGCACGGACTATCCTCCCAGTAGATTCTGCAGCTCCGCCCGGATGCGGGGAATATCCTCCGGCTGAATAGTCGCCAGGTTCAGCTGGACCCTGTCTTCGGAGATTATCCCGATGATGGGGGGATCGGCGTTCCGCAGAGCCCTGAGAATTGTGTCCGCCTTCCGTCCGATATTGATCTGTACCGACAGGGATGGAAAGCTCTCATCAGGAGCCGAGCCGCCTCCGCTTGTAAGGGTGGATTCAACAACGGAGGCTTTGCTCCGGTCGATGCCCTGGAGAATCTTCCGTCCCCGGCTCTTCAGTTCCCGCATACTCAGAACGAGGGTCTCGGCAACCATGCTGTTCTGACCGTTCAGACGCCGGACCAAGCCGGCCTCCAGGAGGGAGTAGACCGCCTTTCCGGGCCGGAAGACCCGCATAAGGGGGTGCCGCTCCAGCTTCGCGATCAGCACCTTCCTTCCGACAATAATCCCCGCCTGGGGGCCGCCCAGAACCTTGTCGCCGGAAAAGCAGACCAGATCCGCACCGTCATGCAGATGGGTCCGGACGGATATCTCGCCGGGCAGCGCTTCGTCAATGACCCCGGACCCCTGGTCCACGCAGAGAAGGACCGTATCCGGCCTGATCCGGGCAAGTTCCCTGACTGTCGGGGAGTCGGTAAACCCGCGAATGGCGAAATTGGAACGGTGAACCGACAGAATCATCGCGGTCTCATCGGAAAAGGCCGAGAGGTAATCCTCCCGGGTACTGATGTTCGTTGTGCCGATCTCCACGAGGCGGGCGCCGGATTGCTGAAGAATCTCCGGGATCCTGAATCCACCCCCGATCTGCACCTGCTCTCCCCGGTTTACAATGACCTCCCGGTCCCGGGCAAAGGTCTGCAGGATAAGAAAAACCGCCGCAGCGTTATTGTTTACGATCAAGGCGTCCTCCGACCCCACCAGCCGTGAAACCAGCAGAGGGATCAGCCCCTTTCTTTTACCCCGCTTGCCGGTTTTCAGGTCGAATTCCAGATTGGAGTACGAGCAGTTGATCTCCTCCGCTTCCCGCCATACCTCCCGCAGAATGGGAGCCCGCCCCATATTGGTGTGGATGATGATTCCTGTGGCGTTTATCACCTTCTGTAGCTTTTCTTTTCCGATTACTCCGCATTCCGCAAGAAGCCTCTCCAGGACTTCAGAAAAAGGGGGAACCTCACTGTCGCCCTTCAGTACCGAACGCCGGACACCGTCCACAACGCTACGGGCGAGCTCTGCTACCACGGGTCTTCCCAGGTTTTCAATATACTTTTCTACCCCGGGATCCTGCAGGAGTGTTTCGATCTGGGGGAGCGCTGCAAGCTGATGTTTTTTCATATTCCCTTTCGGAAGAGGGAGGAATCGAACCTCCCGACGCTTCTACACGCCCAACGGTTTTGAAGACCGCGAAGACCACCAGATCTTATCAACTTCCGAAAAGATTTTAGTAACTCACTATAATGCTGTCAAGGAAACTAATAATTATTCTCAAAAAATTCCTTGCTTTATTATTGAGAATGATTACAATAAAGAAAGAACAAAACTTAGTTCTTGTCTCTCTGTTCCGGGCATTCCGGCGCGGGAGCAAGAGGGAGGAGGCAGAAATGCCTGAAGAATTCAAACCGGGTTGTCAGCGACCAAAGAGCGGACCCGTCGGCGGAGAATCCGCAAAAGCGGCCTCCGGCGAACAGACAGTACAGGAGGAAAAAAAGCCTATGATCAAAGTCGGACAGAAGGCGCCTGATTTTTCAGCCGCCGCGTATCACAAAGGCAAGTTCATCGAGGTTAAGCTCTCCGAGTATATCGGAAAGTGGGTCGTCCTGTGTTTTTACCCAGGCGACTTTACCTTTGTTTGAGCAACAGAAATTTCGGCGGTCGCCGAAAAGCATGCTGAGTTCGAGAAGCTCGGCGTAACTGTCCTCTCCATGAGTGTGGACAGTATCTATGTTCATAAAATGTGGAATGATCATGAACTTTCAAAAATGGTAGAAGGCGGCGTACCCTTCCCCATGCTTTCCGATGGAGGCGGGGCTATAGGTACTGCCTATGGAGTCTACGATGAAGCTGCCGGAGTAAACACCCGAGGGCGCTTCCTGATCGATCCCGACGGCAATATCCAGGGCTTTGAAGTCCTTACTCCCCCAGTGGGTCGGAACGTTTCGGAAACCCTGCGGCAGATCCAGGCCTTCCAACTGGTACGGGAAAAGAAAGGGACCGAGGCTACCCCATCGGGATGGAAACCCGGAAAGAAAACCCTTAAACCCTCTCCCGACCTTGTAGGCAATGTCTGGAAGGAGTGGAAACCCGGCATGGCTTTTGACGAATAGGTCAAAGGTCAGTTAGAAAACCTGAACACCGCCGGGGCTGGAAGAATGAATCTTCAGCCCCGGCGTTTTTTTCGTGTATACTTATCGTTATGCGAACAAAGATCCTGATCGTGGGAGCCGGCCCCGTTGGCCTTTTGCTTGCCAACCTGCTGGGACAGAAAAAGATCGATACCCTGCTGGTGGAAAAACGGAGCGAAGCTTCCCGGCATTCCAAGGCCATCGGGATTACCCCCCCTTCCCTTCGCATTCTGGCGCAGCTCGGACTTGAAGAGACCTTTATCTCGGAGGGGGTCAGGATTACAGATGCCCATGTCCATGGAAAAAAGGACAGAATCGGGCACCTCTCCTTTTCCGCCCTCCCCGGACCATACCGGTTCATACTTTCCTTTCCCCAGCGGAGGACCGAAGAGATCCTGCGGCGGACGCTTGAATCCTTTCCAGGTATCCAGTTCCTGCAGAACCATGAGTGCATCGAATACAGCGATCATGGGGACCACATAAGCGCCAGGGTGCGTACAGAAACGGGCGGGACCCTGGATATTGACGCTGACTACCTCTGCGCCTGCGACGGCTTCCGCTCGAGCCTGCGGCAGCTATCCGGCATCGACATGCCCGGGCGTGAATATTCCGACACCTTCCTGATGGGAGACTACCGGGACCGATCCGGCCTGGAGAGAGAGGCACATCTCTTTTTTACCCCTTCAGGATCGGTGGAATCCTTTCCCCTTCCCGGGGAGTTCCGGCGCTGGGTGGTTCAGACGCCTTTTTATATGGAGGATCCCGACCCTGATTACCTGGAAAATTCTGTATTCCAGCGTTCAGGCTTCGCCCTTGACCCGGCAGACAGGGAGTGGACGAGCCCGTTCAGAATATACAGCCGGGTCATGCCGGTTTTTTATCGGGGGAGGCTTCTCTTTCTCGGCGACGCAGCCCATACGATTCCCCCCATCGGCGGCCAGGGAATGAATACAGGCTTCGGGGACGCGGAGCATGCAGCAGGAATACTCGCTTCCATGCTGGAAGGTGGATACAGCGCCGGACTTCTTCGCAGCTACTCCCGCCGTCGCCGGAAGGCCGCCGTAACAGCCGCAGGACGGGCGGTACTCTCCATGAAAACAGGGACCATACAGGGCAGTATCGCCTCAGCCCTGCGGAACGGGATACTTACACTGCTCCTTGCAAGCCCTTTTAAACACAGCCTCTCGAAACATTACGCCATGCTGGCGCTAAAGGGTATCAGTTCTTTCTGATCACCGTGATTCTCAGCATTCCGAACATTCGCGGCAGGTAATGGACCGGAGAAAAACCGAAACCCTCAAGGAGGCGTAAAAACTCAGCCTGATCCGGAAAACTCTTAAGGCTCTCTGCGATATACCCGTAGACCTCGGGATTCCCATGATATACCCGGCCCCAGAGACGCCCCCAGAATGACAGAAGACCAAGCTGCAGCCTCCCCGTATGTTTCCGGCTCGATCTGGAGAAATCGAGAAACGCGGCGTATCCCCCGGGCTTCAACATGCGGTGTACCTCCGCCAGGCTGCGCCCCAGGTCGGGGGAGTTCCGCAGGGCGTAACCTCCGCTGACAATATCGAATTCCCCGTCGTTGAAGGGAAGTTCGTTCATGTCTCCCGGGAAAAAATGGATCCTTTCCTGTATATTCCCGGGCATACGTGCAAGGTTCGAAGCCGCCCGGTCCAGCATATCGGTATTCAGGTCGATCCCCTCTATTCGGGCGGAAGGATACCGCAGGGCGAGCAGAAAACTGAGATCCCCCGGTCCGCAGGCAAGGTCCAGAATGCGTGGCTCAGGGATCTCCGGAAGCAGCGAAATCAGCTTCCGCTTCCAGGCCGCATCCCGTCCGAAGGAGAGCACCCGCGTAATACCGGAATAAACCTGTGCAACGGGAGTAAAGAGCATGCGGTTATACTCCTTCTTGCTTTCGGGCAGGGTGAGATCAAAATCCTTCAGACGCTGCCGGAATCGCCGTTTCTCGTTCATAGGCTGTTCTTTATTCTCCTGTTTTTATTTCCCTTGCCTGGTGAAGATAGTACTTTTATCCCATGCAGGAGTCAAACAATAAGCAGGGCGCGTATCTTCTGGGAATCGGTACCGCCGTTCCGGACTATTCCTATTCCCAGGATTTTGCCCTGGAGTTCAATCTGGGAATCGAGGGAACCACGGAACGGCAGAAAAAGTTCATGCGCCGCATCTATGCCGGAAGCGCCATCGAAAAACGTCATTCCGTCATCGCCGATTACGGCCGCGATCCGGCGGATTACAGCTTTTTTCCGCCCACACAAAGCCTGAAACCTGAACCCACCACGCAAGAGAGAAACGACCTCTTTATCCGGGAAGCCAACCGGCTTTCTGCGCTGGCTGTTGAGGACCTCTTTGCACGGCTCGGGAAAAAAGACACCCACGACATTACCCACCTTATAACCATAAGCTGCACCGGCTTTTCCGCCCCGGGCTTCGATTTCCACCTGGCCCGGGAACTTGAGCTGCCTGCGGCAACCAGACGTTACCATATCGGGTTTATGGGCTGCTACGCTGCCCTGACCGGGATGTCCCTGGCCCATTCAATCTGTAAAGCCGAGCCGGGGGCCCGCGTTCTGATGGTAAACGTGGAGCTCTGTTCCGTACACTTTCAGCAGCGGGACGATCTGGATACCATGGTTGCCAATGCCATATTTGCCGACGGGGCCTCCGCGGCGCTGATTGTCACGGACCCGCCGGAAGCGGACACAGCTGTACTGGCCTTCGACTCCTTCAACTCCCAGATCCTTCCCGACAGCGAGGAAGATATGGCATGGCGGGTGGGAAATACAGGGTTCACAATGAAGCTCTCCGCCTATGTGCCCAGGATAATCAACGAGAACCTGGACGATATCCTGAAAGGGATCCTCAAAAAAAGCGGGCGCCGCCACGGGGATATCGACATATGGGCGGTGCACCCCGGCGGAAAGGCCATACTCGAAAAAATAGAGGAGGCCCTGCAGCTCGACCCCGAGGAACTCAGCGTTTCCTACGAGGTCCTCCGGGACTACGGCAACATGAGTTCGGTAACCATCATGTTTGTCCTGCAGCGAATCCTTGCCGACAGCCGGGAAGGAAATGTTCTGGCCATTGCCTTCGGTCCCGGCCTCACCGTGGAAACCGGTTTCATGCGCAAGATTTCCCGGCCATAGCCTATGCCGCTTTTGACCTTTCCCCGTCGGGAAACAAAACCGGAGCTGATGGACGATCCGGAATGCAGTAAGAAATTGCTTATCAGGACCGTCCGCCAGTTCCGGCTGATAAATCTGCTCTTCTCCGCTTCCCGCCGCCTCATAAAACGTAAGCTCGTCTCCCGGATGGAGCCGGGGCGTATGAAGCCCTACACCTTCCTCGACATCGGAGCCGGCGGCTGCGACACCGCCCTCTGGCTTGCGGATTACAGTAAAAAAAAGGGCATCCCGATCCGGATAAGCTGCCTGGATAATGATCCCCGGATTGCCGGGTACGCCCGCAGCGTTATAAAGAAACGGGAGAATATTGAGCTGTTCCAGGCTTCGGTTTTCGATATTTCCCGGATGCCCCGTTTTGATTTTATCTTCTCCAACCATTTTCTTCACCACTTTTCCGATTCACAGATCCCGCAGATACTCGACCTGGTGGAGGAGAAAACCGAAATCGCATTCCTTATGAACGACCTGTGTCGTTCCCGTCTTTCGTACCTGGGCTACGAAATCTTTGCCCTCCTTTTTCTGTACAAAAGCTTTGCCCGCTACGACGGCAAATTGTCCATCCGACGGGGATTTACCCCCGAAGATCTGCATCGTCTGATCACTGAAACCAGAAATCCTGAATTCTTCTCTACAGGAAAGACCTTTCCCGGTCGCATATATATACACGGCTTCAGCCGGGGCAGATCCCGGTAAAGCAGAGCAGTCCGGCTCACTCCAGGAGATGCATGAAATGGGAAAACGCATAGCGATTATCGGCGGCGGATTTGCGGGGACCGAAGCAGCCCGCAAACTTTCAGGTCGGGGACAGGAGGTCCATCTCTTCGACCCGAGACCCGCCTTCGAGTTTCTCCCCCTTCTGCCGGATTTACTGGGCGGCCGTTACTCCCTTGAGTCGATGACCGGCGCGTACTCCTTTCTGGCGGAGAAATACGGCTTCACCTTTCATCAGGTCCGGGTCAGTTCCGTGGATCCCCGGCAATGCCGTTTTTATGCCGAGGGGGAGCAATTCGAGTTTGACTACCTTCTTATCTGCCCGGGGGGTACCACAGATTTCCACGGCGACAAAACAGCCGCCGAAAAAAGCTATACCGTACGCAGCACCGCCGGCATAGAGGACCTGCTTGCAGCATACCACTCGGAGAACCCGGACAGCGTGGTTCTGGTGGGCGGCGGTTACACCGGGCTCGAAACGGCATCCCAGCTGCGGCGCAGGGCCCGTAAGACAGACAGAGAACCTGAGATCCTTGTCATCGAAAAGGGAGAGACCATCCTTGCCGGAGTCGCCCCCGGAGCACGCAGCTATCTTGAGCACCAGCTGCAAAAACTCGGTATCTCGATTCTGACCTCCACAACCCTTAACGGATTCAGCGAAGACGGGGTCAGACTTTCCAATGGCCGGACCCTGGACAGAGCCCTTGTTATCTGGAATGCGGGCGTGAGTTTTCCCGGGGAGTTATGGACACAAGAGGTCGACCTTGACCCTGCCGGAAGGGTGCGGGTGGACCAGTACGGACGAATCGGGGAGCGCTCCTGGGCGGCAGGGGACATTGCCCATTTCGGCGAAGGGGATGCCGGCCTTCCCATGGCAAGCTACCTGGCGATTCAGCAGGGAAGTTCCGCCGCCGGAAACATCCTGCGCCACATTGAGGGAAAACCATTGCGCCCGTACCGGCCCCGTTACTACGGCTACCTTATCCCTCTGGCCAGCGGATACGGAATCGGCAGGATAGCCGGAGTCAATCTGAAAGGTCGGCTGCCCGTGCTGCTCCACCATGCGGCGGGAATCCTGAGAACCTTTGCCCCGGGGAAGCGAATACGGTTACTGAAGGAACTCCTGCGGGAAGGAATCGGGATGGGAGAAAATGATTGATTAGTCCGATTATTTATTGAGGGTCTTTATATGCGTTCAGAATCTCACGGTTAAAATCAACTCCGGTACCAGGAACATCAGGAGCGACGGCTTCTCCGTTCTCGTTTAATTCTACCGGACATGTTGTATACTTATCTATGGGGAAACTATGGACTTCCATGTACCCTCCATTCACAGTACCGGCAAGCAGACTTACATGCAGTTCCTGCATACCATGGGAACAAACCGGTAAATTAGATGCTTCAGCGAGACAGGCGATTTTTAACCACCCTGTTATTCCTCCGATATTCGATGCATCCGGTTGTGGAAAGTCAATTCGACCTATACTGAATGCATCCTTAAATTCATATATTGTATGCAGGTTCTCACCCATGGCTACCGGGATACCGCCCTCTTTTCGTATAAGATTATATGCACTGAAGTCTTCCGGTATTGTAGGCTCCTCCAGCCAGAAAATGTCCAGATCTTTCATGGCGCGTGCCGCCCTGACAGCTTCTGCAGCACTCCATCTCATATTTGCATCGATCATGAGTTTTTTTTCACTGCCTATCAGCTCGCGGACTGCAGCAGCACGTTCAACATCCTCTGCCAATCTGTTCTGGCCGACTTTTATTTTGATCCCATGAAAACCATGTTGAAGATAATTGCGGGTATTACTGAGAAGCCTTTCGATGGGATAGTGTAAGTCTATTCCTCCAGCATACGCTCTGACAGTACGGCCTCTTCCTCCAGCCATTTTCCACAAAGGGAGCCCGGCTTTTTTCCCCCTGATGTCCCAGAGTCCGATATCGATGGCAGAAATTGCAAAGCCCGCAATACCTCCCCGACCAACGTAATGAATCCTCCAGTTCATTTTATTCCATAAATATTCTATGCAGTCAGGATCTTTCTGCAGTAAAAAAGGTTTCAGATCATGCTCAATTACCTGGACAATAGCTTTACCGCCGTATCCACCTGTATACGTATAACCACATCCTGATAATCCATCAGAACAGATAATGTCTACAACTACCAGCTCAAAGTGGGTATGGTCTCCATGCATCGCATCGACCAGGACCTCTTCAAGGGGAACTCTGTAGTATGATGTGCATATTTCATCGATTTTATTCATATACTTATGTTATACGGAATTTTTATATTGTCAAATGTTTTTAGTTAACATATAGTAGTCATATATGGGCAAGATTGTTTTTCGAACAATTGCAGAGCAGATCTTTGCAAAATTGCGAGTTGAAATTGTAAACGAAACGCTGACTCCAGGAGCAGAACTCAAGGAAGAATCAATTTCGGAGAGATTTGGAGTAAGCCGGGGTCCCGTACGTGAAGCTCTTAAAGAACTTTCAAGATATGGCCTGATATCCCCACGCGGAAAAGCTGGCTACAAAGTGGCTGAACCACTTAGGCCGGAAGTTCGAAAACTCATAATTGAAATTCGCCTGATGATAGAGAAATTCGTAATACAATCACTTCTCGACGATTTTACAGAAGAAGATATTGCAGAACTGGAAACCATTCTTGATGGTCAGAAGAAAGCAAGCATTGAAAATGATACTGCCGGAGTATGGGAAGCCGATGTCCGATTTCACGAATACATGTTGAAAAAATATAATGACACCCATGTGGATGAAATGTGGCGATCCGGAGCGTATCGTGTAATGATGATGAAAGAGTATCAACATGAGACACTCTTCGAAAGCTACGAAGCACACGTCCGTATACTTGATGCCATCAGAAAGAAGGATCCGCGTAAATTGTTTATTGAACTGGAAAATAATATCCAGTGATCTGAATATCAAACAGGGATATATATGTTAAGCAGAGAGGGCTGCCTTCAACGTCAAAATGACCTGATAAGATTTCTGCCCGAAAAATGTGATCTGATACTAATAACAGACCCCCCGTATTTGCTGTATTTCAATAATTTGTGGATAGAACAGAACAGCACAAATCAGAACAGTCTCAACCTGTTTGTCTTTAACGAAAATGAACGCATAGTTTTTACTGATGATTCACTATTCGAATCGGCGTCGACCTCATACGCGGAAACTATTATCAGCTCACGCTGGTATGGAAAAAAATATCCGGTATTTAATAGAAAGGAGGTCGTGGTTAGGGAATTTTCATTATGGTTGGATAAATTCAGACCAAAAAAGATCGCAGCTGAGTTGGTTTCATTACCAGGAATCATACAAAAGGCAGTGGAAGACAGAGGTATACTGCTAACTGATATCTCCCGTGAATTGAACCAGATGAGAGTTCGGAAATATCCTGATGAAATAGCTGAAATCCGCAGGATAGCAGGAAATGCTTCCAGAACAATGGATATTGTCGCTGATTCAGCAAAGGCCGGAATGTCTGAATGGGAAATTTTCGGATCGCTTTATAAAGAATTTATTTCAATACACAAGGAACAAACGTCACCAGTAGGCGATCTGGTTTCAGATTACAGGGTATCCGGATTTCCTCGGCAAAGAGCAGTGCAAACCGGGGATCTGCTGATAATCGATTTCTCGCCCTATGTGAATGGATACAGGGCTGATATTGCAAGAACGATATGCGTGAACTCTCTCCCGACAAATTCTCAACAGGAATATTCAGATATTTTACAGGAAAGCTTAAGACACACGGAAAAGCTTCTATGCCCGGATATTCCAGGGAAAGTTATCTACGACAGTTTTTTATTGTTTTTCAGAAAAAATAAAATTGATAAATATTACATAAGCCATGCAGGTCACGGAATCGGACTCAAACATCCTGAACGACCCTTTTTTGTTCTGAATTGCGACGAAACAGTTCCGCAGGGAGCCGTTATTACTCTGGAACCCGGACTCTATAACAACGATATTGGATACATGAGGATTGAGGATAATTACCTTATTACAGAAACAGGATTTGAAAAACTTTCTTTCCATCGAAAAACATTAAAACAAACAAGCTATTAGCATTCACCGCTTTCGAAATCTCTACCAGAAAGTGAACAGACCGTTGGTGAGAATCGTTCTCACAACAAAACGTTTTTTTGTTGACATTTTACATTTACGGGTTTAGAGTAAAATTAACACAATAAATGGAGGTGTGAAATGTCATTATCTGGTAGGAAGATTGGCACGTTGATGATTGTTCTTGTTCTGGCAGCCGCCCTCTTTGCGGAGGGGGCAAAAGAAGCCGGCCCAGTCAACATGAAGATTTATACAGCCTATCCGCCCGGGGATGAATCGTATGTAACCGCTATGGAATTCGCTGAACGCGTTGAAAAGTACAGCGAGGGAACAATAACTGCAGAGGTCTTTCACAGCGGATCAATGGGAGGAGAAAAGGAGACTGTTCAGGCTGTTAAATTGGGAGATGCTCACGCAGTAACTAGCGGGCTTCTTCCTGTAACAATGTTTACCCAGGATTACGGTTTTTTCGACGGAATTTATGTATTCAAGGACTTTAACCATTTCAAGAATGTTTGGGACGGCAAACTGGGGGATGAAATCAAAGATATCTTACTCGATAACAACTTGAGAAGTATGGGCGTGTATCTGAGAGGAATGCGCCATCTCTCTGCAAATAAACCTATCAGGGTCCCTGAAGACGGCAGAGGATTGAAAATTCGAACCCCCCAACTTCCTTCAATGGTCAATACCTGGAAAGCAATCGGTTTTCTTCCGACTCCAATAAACCTGCCCGAACTCTTCACTTCGCTGCAGACCGGTGTAGTCGATTGCGCCGAAGGCCCTCCATCTCAGATGCTTTCGTATAAGTATCAGGAAGTACAGGATTATTTAATGTTCACAGGTCATAATGTCTCTGTAGCAATGTTTCTCATAAGCAACAGGTTTCTGGAGTCCCTGGAAGATGATAAAAGAGCTATCGTGGAAAAAGCTGCTGAAGAGGCGGTGCAGGCAGGTGCCGAATATGCACTGAAAGCAGACAGAGAAAAACTCAATAAACTTATAGATGGCGGTATGACACCGATAGAAGTTGATAAAGAAGCCTTTATGGAGAAAGCTCGTCCGGCAGTTGAAGAATTATTCAAGACACAATGGAAAGTTACCAACGTTGATGAAATTCTTTCCTATATGGAATAGATAGTGGAACCGTAAGGACCCTTCATAAATGGGGGGGTCCTTTACCAAAGGGGATATCCATAAATGGTTTCGATAATCAATAAAGCGATCGACAAGATGGTATCGTTGATTGAATTTGTTTGCAGTGTACTGTTTATTTCTATTTGCCTGATTGTACTCATTCAGGTGATAGGAAGATTTGTCTTAAAAATAGCGACTCCGTGGTCGGAGGAACTTGCACGGTATCTGCTGGTTATCCTGGTATTCCTCGGTGCAACAGTTTCAGTAAAGGAAAGGTCACACCTTGTCGCACTGAATATATTTGAAGGTCGTTCTGAAAAAGCAAAGCTTTTTGGAAGCTTACTAGTAGATGGAATAATTCTGTTAGTAAGCGTTATGTACGCAAGAAACAGTATTCGCATGTCAAGGATTGTTGGAACAGAGATGGCTTCTTCCATGTTATGGCTGAAAACAAGGTACCTTTACATAATAATATCGATCGGGTTTTTACTGTCGAGCCTGTTTGCCGTGTTTCTTATTTTAAAAACAATTATGACCTTTAAAGAGAGAAACAAATGATCGAAACGACCCTATTATTCGGCGGATTACTGCTGGGCACTTTTATAATTGGAGTTCCTGTCGGATACGGGATTATTTTCACCGCGACACTACTATATTACTTATACTCAAGTGGAGGTGGAGATTCTGCTATTCTTTTGCAACGAATGTTTGACGGGTTAAACAGTTTTCCGCTTTTAGCAATTCCACTTTTTATGCTTACCGGGAACTTGATGAATACCGGGGGTATTACTGAACGTATTTTTCGTTTGGCCTCTGCCCTGGTTGGTCATTTCCGTCTGGGTCTTGCACACGTTAATGTTGTTACCAGCATGCTTTTTGCCGGAATGTCCGGTTCAGCTACCGTCGATGCAGCTGCTATCGGACAAGTAGAAATGAAAGCGATGCTTGATGAAGGGTATGATCGCGATTATTCTGCGGCTGTTACAGCTGCATCATCAACAATTGGTCCGATAATCCCACCCAGCGTCCCGCTGGTAATATACGGTGTTGTTGCGGAGGTTTCGATAGGTCGTCTCCTTTTTGCTGGTCTTGTTCCAGGTGTGATCGTGGGACTTACCCTGATGACCTTGATTGCAATTCAAGGGCGAAAGTGGCAATATCCCAGACAAAAGTTCAAAGGGATGTCGAATCTGTGGGATGCATTTAAACGCGGTTTTTTTCCAGCTCTGACTCCCTTTATTCTGCTTGGCGGAATATTATCAGGTATTTTCACTCCAACAGAAGCGGCTGTTATTGCATTATTATATGCCATGATACTTGGAATGCTGGTATATAGAGAAGTAACAGTGCTTCAATTCTGGGATCTGGTGAAGAAAACCTTTCGTCCGACGGTTGAAATAATGATAATCATCGCTGGAGCAACCGCGTTTGCCTATATGATAGTAAGTGTAAAGATACCCCAGGAACTAGCTGGGTTTGTCACTTCCTTGTCTTTAAACAAGTGGATAATACTGGTGATGATAAACATTGCCCTTCTGATTGTTGGCTGTTTTATGGAAACCGTCGCAGCGATAACCATTGCTGTACCTGTTTTGATGCCCCTGGTACTACAGTATGGCATCAATCCTATTCATTTCGGTCTCATTGTTGTTTTCAATCTTGTATTCGGATTGCTTACACCACCAGTCGGGTTGGTGCTGTTTGTAACCAGTCGGATAGCTGAAATCTCCGTTGCAAGACTTTTTCGAGCACTATTGGTTTTTTATATCCCTCTTTTTATATGCTTGTTAGCCGTCACCTACATTGAGCCAATATCAGTATGGCTTCCAACGATTCTAATGGGAAAATGAACAGAGGAAGAATCGGGTTAGATAACAAGCGTACTGAGACATAAAACCATTTGCTGATCCACCATGCGGCGGGAATCCTGAGAAGCTTTGCCCCGGGAAGACGAATCAGGTTACTCAAGGAACTGCTTCGGGAGGGAATCGGGATGGGACGATGAAGAAGGAGAAGAAAGCGGTTTCGGAAGTATGAGGATCTCCCCTTTTCCGTATTAGAAAAGCAGTCGGTGCGGGATGCAGTCGCTATAAATCCTGTTCATGACCGTACACAGACAGAATACCACGTTCTCATTTTGTTTAACACTTTCATAGTGTCGAGAACCGTGGGGATAAAACCCTGCAATTATCGGGAAATGCCCTGATTCAGGAAAGACACGCCAGTATAGCGAAAGACAAGGGATAAAATTATACTTGTATGAACTTTACTGTCCGTCTATCAACACGGTTCTTTACAGTAGATAACACTTTAAGCTATTTCTCACATAGACATCAGCTATTTAATTACTTAGACTTAGTATATATGGCCTGTTACCCGGTAGGAGTATGAACGGCATAAGCAAAGTCAAGGTAGTCGATGCCAGGGAACTTGTTGCGGTTCCGATTACATCCTCCGAAAAACCCGAAATCGACGCGGCGTTCCAGAAGAAGTGGCAGGAACTGGTCGATATTGCGGCGCGGATAATCGGTGTTCCGGCGGGGCTTATCATGCGGCTTCTGGAAAATGAAATCGAAGTATTCAATGCCAGTTATACAAATGAAAACCCCTATGAAGTCGGAGAAAAAGCGGCACTCGGCTACGGTCTGTACTGCGAAACAGTCGTGGGGAAACGGACCCCTCTTCTGGTTCCAAATGCGTTGAATGACGAAAGTTGGAAAGACAATCCGGATGTAAAACTGAACATGATCTCCTATTATGGTGTACCGATACGCTGGCCGGATGGAGAAATATTCGGAACTCTCTGCGTGCTTGATTCGAAAGAGAATCACTATACCGATGATCAGAAGGCTCTGATAGGAAAATTTGCGGAGATGCTGGAACACGACCTGGAAAGCGTACAGATCCGCTCCCAGCTTGCGAATACCATAAGCTATAAGGAAATACAGATCCGGGAAATGCGACACCGGATCAAGAACCAGTTAAACATGCTTATCAGCTACATCGATCTTAACCTGGACCATGAGCAGGGATCATACAAACCTCACCTGATACAGGATCTGCACAACCATATAAACGCCCTTTCCAACCTTCACAATCTCCTGAATCGGAAAGAACCGGATTACTCGATTCCTGCCACCGAACACCTGAAACAGCTTCTTGGGAATATCGTCTCAGGTTCTTCATTCTTCATCGACTTTGAGGTGCAGGGAGACACTATTCATCTTCCAGAAGAATCCATGGTTCCCCTCATGATGATCATCAACGAACTTGCGACCAACTCCATGAAATATGCGTTCACGGATGTGGAGTCGCCGAAAATCAGACTGACCTGCCGGGAAAGTAACGGCCGTATAGTCATCTCCTACTCTGATAACGGCTGCACCTCCAAACCGATTGAAGATGTAAAAAGGGGCTTGGGAATGCTGATCATCGAAGGGCTCTCCGCCCAGCTGGACGGGTCCAGTGATATGAAAATGGATCGGGGGTTCCATTTTACCCTCGATTTTCCAGGCTGAAGATCAAGGCAAGACGCTTGTATCCCCGGAAACCTCTAGAACCGTGGTGTTTTCACCATAGTCAAGAAGCAACGAATTTGTAGCGCCCCCACTCTATTGTGGGAACAGGATTTGAGGACCGCGGTTTTCCACTATGTCATCCCTTGTTCAGTCGCATCATACACCAGTGAATACAGCAGGGACCTCCCCCTCTGCTTCACCGGTCCGCTGAAAACCTGCACATTCCGTACCGAACCGTCGGCCCGGCGGTGTCGAAAATCAAAATAGGTTTTTCGGTAGGTACGGGCCCGTTCCATCTCCGCCGCGATCTCCTCAGGGCTCAGGGTATTGATCCGGGAGATATTCATCCCGCGGAGTGTCTCCAGGTCCCATCCGTAATAGCGGCAGGCGGCGGGATTCGCGTTTACAATCGATCCGTCCTCAGGATCGATCAGCAGCATAACGGCATGATTATTCTCGAAGATAGCCCGGAACTCTTCTTCCCGCTCGCGCAGGTCAAGCTCCGTCCGCTTGCGTGCGGTTATGTCCCGCTTGAACTCGACAACCTTCTCCACTCTGCCGGTTTCTTCATCAATGATGGGATAAGCAAAGGCCTCGATCCATTCCACCGGGGAACCCGCGTAGCCCTGCAGTTCGCTCATCTCCGGTTTACCGCTTGCAAAACAGCGCAGGACGGGACATCCCGGACAGGGCGTCGTGAGTCCACGAAAGGCGCTGTAGCATTTTCTGCCGGTAAAATCGCTTTCTCCCGGAAACCAGGTATAGGTTGTACTGTTTACCCTGTCGATGGTCAGATCATCGTTAAGAACGGAGATTCCTTCCTGCACGCTTTCCACAACACTTTCCAGGTAGTTCTTTGTATCTTCGATCTCCCGGGAGACACGATACTGTTCGGTTACATCCCGAAAAACCAGAACTACTCCCTCCACAGCTCCTTTTTCATCCCTGATAGGTGCGGCGCTGTCGGCAATTTGCAGTCTTCTGCCGTCCCTGGAGACCAGGGCGGTATGATTATCCAACTCGATGGTCCTGTTGTTCCGGATTACAGTCTCCGCCGGATCATCGGCGACAGCACCGGTCCTTGCATTTTCAATGGGAAAAACCATTGACAGAGCTTTACCGCGGGCCTGCTCGAGGGGCCATCCCGTAAGGTTCTGGGCTACGGGGTTCATGGTCAGGATCTTCGCGTTCCTGTCGGTGGAAATAACCGCATCCCCGATGGCGTCCAGAGTCGTGGCAAGGTATTCCTTCTGCTGTCTCAAACGCTCCTCGGCCCGTCTTCTTTCGCTTATGTCGCTGGTCACAACGGCGAACTGACCCGAGTCATGCAGAAAGGCCCATACCTCGTAATAACGGTCCAGTTCTCTGGAATAATTCTCATAGGAGAGGGATTCTCCGGTTTTTACGACCCGGTCGTAGGTGTCGATCCAGTACTGCTCTGTTTCAGGGAGAATTTCTTTGACGGTCTTCCCGATAATCTCCCCGGCTTTAAGGCCGGTAATACGTTCAAAACAGGGATTGACGTCAAGAAAACGGTAATCCACTGCCTTGCCGGAATCATCGTAGATCATCTCGTGCAGCGCGTATCCGGCTGTCAGGTTTTCAAAGAGCAGCCTGTAGCGTCTTTCGGCTCCGGAGATTGCAGCATTGCTCCTTCGAAGTTCCCGGTTCGCGGAGTGCAGGCGAAAAGCCATGGTTATGGAACGCAAAAGGACCATCTCGCCGCTGTTCTTGACTACATAGCCGTAGGAGCTGATCCTGTCGGTCTTTTCCACATAGTCCTGTTCGGTATGGGAAGAGAGAAAAACGATGGGAACATCCCGGAGACGCAGGATTTGTAAAGCCGCTTCTGTTCCGTCTATCCCTCGTCCAAGATCGATATCCATCAGGACCAGGTCGATTTCAGAATTATCATCCGCTGCACAGCGAACAGCTTTTTCCCCGGATACGGCATGGATAACCTCGTAACCGGCCTTCTGAAGCATCTGTTTCTCCGCAAGGGCAATAATCGCTTCATCTTCTACAAGCAGGATAGTCTTTTTATGAGAATCCAACACCACACCCCCCGGGGTAATCCCGATTTATTATAGTGAGCCTTCCGGTAATCTGCAAATCAATGGAACGCGGATCTACCTTACCTTCCGGACCAGAAAGGCATGGAGGACTCCACCGAACCAGGCCAGGAGAAAGCACAGAATAATGTTCAGCAGCACCTTGCCGGAGTTGCCGGTCTTGAGCCACACCGCCACCGGGGGCAGCAGAATGCAGAGAACGAGCAACAGGGTGTCGTTATCGGTATCCAGGGTAATTACGGTGGACGAGAGCTTGACGCCGCAGCGCAGGCAGATGTCCTGAACCTCCGTTGTCCCGGCCCCGCAGTTCTGGCAGTAGTTTCTGGATTTCAGGGGACGGACGCCGCAATTCAGGCAGTATTCCGCCTTTTCGTCAACTTCCTTTCCACAGTTTCTGCAATACATGGCTATCCTCTTCTCGTCATGGTTTCCCGACACAATCAGTATACAGGGAATCAGGGAAAAATGCAGGAGGAAAACTGCTTGTCCTTCAGGCTGCCAGTTGCAGTATCAACGGTCCCCAGACAAGGCCTTCCAGCAGAATGATAAAGGGGAACTGAAGCAGGGTACCCCGGAACGCGGAAGAGGAGTGCGTTTCGAGTACAGTTTCGTCTCCGGGGGGCAGAGCCTGCATAAGAACGGTATCCATACTGCCGATTATGTTTTTGACCTCCAGATGCCCCCGGCCGTTCAGGATCTCTTCAAAGTAGTACATGGTCCGGGCAAGCATTCCCCCCAGACGTCCGGGAAAGCGGAGGGCAGGAGTAACCGAAAAGAGGGAGAGCAGCACAAGGCCGCTCAAGGTGAATCCCTTGCTCAGCCCCTGTTCCAGGGCTCCCGCAGTAAGGGTAAGGGGACCGATCTCCAGAAGGACCCGTCCGACGGGGTTCAGGAGGTGAAACAGTGTTATGGAGAAGATCATCATGGCATAGTAAAAGAATCGGATGCGTTTACCTGCCAGAACAACAGCGACTGCAAAAACCATACAGTGCAACAGCAGAAGCTCCAGGCTGGCGCCCATGAAAAACCCGGGTATCAGGGATACTCCGGTCCAGAAGCGGACGGTGGGATTCATTATGCGGGCAAGCCTGTCGGGGCGGCGCTTTTTTTTCACCGGCTTTTTCATGTCGTCTCCAGGGCGGAATCCTTCAGGGCCTTCCACCAGCGGGATTTCTCGGAGAAGCTGCGGGCAAAAAGGCCGATAAAAAAGCCTGATCCGAGACCGATACCCAGGAACCAGGGGAGTATACGCCAGGCCGCCGGACCGAAGATGAATACAATGGAGAGCAGGATCTGGGACATATTGCTTACCAGCGCACCCAGCACACTGACTCCCAGAAAGGAGATATTCGGCCGCAGATAGCGCCAGGCCAGCCACATCGCCAGACCGCTGGAAAAAGACCCCGCCAGGGAAAAAAGGAACACGTAGGAGGCCATGGTTCCGTTTACCATTCCCTGACCCAGGACCTTGATGAGAATGAGGAGGAAATAGGTCCCCGTGGAATCCTCCGAATCCGAACCGAGAAGATCCAGGTAGAGAATTACCGGCAGGTTGGCCAGGCCCAGGCGCATAAAGGGAATCGGACGGGGAAAGAGATATTCCACGGTTGATAAAAACAGGCTCAGGGCCCCGAGCATGGCAAGGCGGTTAAGAACTCGTTCGCTGAACATGAAGCCTCCTGCTACTCCCTGTCGCCCACATAGATGAAGACCTGATTCGGCAGGCAGGCCGCCCAGTCCCCGGGTCTTTCCACGGGTCCCGACTGCACACAAAGCCCGTCAGGACAGTCGGAGTGAACAAAGCGGGCGGAATCTTTGCCAATATGAATATGGGATTCTCCCGCCGGCCCCTGCAGCACCACATCCCGCTCTTCCGAAAGAGGGTAGATGAGCCTCCCTTTACTGTCCTCGATAATCAGGTATCCCGTCTCTCCGGAACGCTGGAGACCAAACCAGGTAAAGAGTATGAATACGGCCAGAGAAAGGGCAATCGCCGCAGCATCGTATCTGAGAATCTTCATGTATCCGGTCCCTTCGTCTTCTCCGGTATAGACAGGAAAGGCCGCCCATGGCGGGCGGCCCGTGTAAAAATCAGGTATTTTTTATTCCGCTGCCGCGTTGGCTCCGGCGATTTTACCGAATACATGGATATCCGGAAGGGCATTACCTCCGAGACGGTTAGATCCGTGGATTCCACCGGTGGTTTCACCCGCAGCGTAGAGCCCGGGAATAACATTGCCTTCGGTGTCGATAACCTGGGCCTCCGTATTTATCTTTATTCCGCCCATGGTGTGGTGAACGGTCGGCATTCTTGCGCCGGCAAAATATGGAGGTGTATCGATCTTCTCATCGAAGAGGGTTCTTCCAAATTTGTCAGGACCGCCCTTCTCCACGGCTGCATTGAACCCGGCGACCGCGGCTTTCAGGTTTTCAGGATCAACGTCAATCTGTTCAGCAAGTTCCTCCAGGGTATCCGCCATATAGGCCCTGCCCTGTTCAACCAGCTCTCCGATTGTTTCGTTGAAGTTGTTCTTGGTATCCATAGTGGGATAGTTATGAGAATCCAGAACAATCCACATAAAGTCGTCTTCCTGCTCAAAAAGCGCCTTGGTCATGACATCCCGCCGGGCACCTTCGTCAACAAAGCGTTTTCCCTCCTTGTTGACAAAAATCCTGTTCTCAACACCCTGTTCAATGTTACCCGCAAGGCTTCCCGTATCGGGGTCTCCCATGGGCAGCAGCTGGATGTGTTCGAGCCCGATCAGATCGGCACCCACCTGTTCAGCCAGGGCCAGGCCGTCTCCGGTTGCACCGGGATGGTTGGTGGATTTGATATTCTTCAGAGAAGGCCAGATCTTGTTGTATTTTTCCCGCATCTCTACATCGTTGCCAAAACCACCGGTGGCGATGATAACCGCCTTGTTTCCCTGGGCCAGGATGGTGGAATCGGGACCTGTAGCCTTTACAGCTGTTACCCGACCGGTATCCTTATCTTTGTAGATGTTGGTGGCCCGGGTATCGGTGAGAAGCAGAATACTGTCTTCATTCTTCTCAATGTAATTCATCAAAGTCTCAATGTATCCGGTACCCAGGGGTTTAACCGGCTTGTGGGCCCGGGGCCAGAGTCCGCCGAGAACGGTAAAAATCCCGTCTTTGAACTCCATTCCCATGCTTTCCATCCAGTGGAGGGTGGGAAGGGCGTTCTCTACGAGGGTCCGGATCAGTACAGGTTCGCCAAGCTTGTCTCCCCCTTCGTAGGTCTGGGTAAAATGCTTTTCGATGGAATCTTCTATTCCCAGGGGCTCCTGTCGTTCAGGGTCGACTGCGTTGTAAGCCGCACCGGAGATAATGGTGTTACCGCCGACCTGGGGCATCTTTTCAAGAATGATAACCGTGGCACCATTCTGGTGGGCGGAGACTGCCGCGGCAAGCCCGGCGCCGCCTGCACCGATGACAACCACGTCCGCCTCAAGATTCTCCGTTGCGGCTGTAACCACGTCCGCTTCGGCTTTCCCTTCGGACAGGGCTGCAATGTCCGCTCCCGCAGCTGCCAGCGCCTCGGTAACCGCTGCGATTATCGCCTTGCTGGAGTAGGTAGCACCGGCTACGGTGTCTACCGCCAGGGTCTGACCGTCAATAATGGCTTTGGGGATTCTCTCAAAAGCCGCATCAGAGAGACCGGGGGTCTCCTCGTTCTGGAGGATCTTGATCTCCTTGATCTCCTTCTCATCCACGCTTACTTCGACAATAACGTCCTTGCCGTGAATGCCGGGGGCGGCTCCTTCGTAGGAACCCGGGGTGTACAGTTTTTTACCGCAGCTTGCAGCAGAAAAAACCAGAAGAAGCGTCAGTAAAATTTGCACTACTCGTTTCATCTTATCTACTCCTTATGGGCCAAACCCATTCGGGATTTATTTATCTATATTATTTTATCGTTAAAAATATTTCAAGTAGCCGAATTTGATATCTCGCACATAGTGCAGATCATTTTTGTCACAATCTGAGTCTGCAGTAAAAGGTGCCGGAGAAACTGGCAGCCATATGGTCTGAACCATCCTGATAAAGAGCGGCTCCAAGATCGATCCGTCCCCGTTTCAGTTTATCCAGTCCATATTTCAGGGATTCAACCTGCCACGGTAAAGGACGCGCGCATCGTGCAGTAAAATCCCCGTCAACCGGCACAAGAAAATCTGTACACTGTCGCTCTATTACTATGGAAGCCTCAGGAAAAGTGTCCTCCAGCAGCCGCCGGACCATCAGCCAGCTGCTCAGAATAAGTATGGTGCTGATGCTGCCGCCGAAAACGGTATTATGATGATTATGGTTCAGCCTCTTTTCACCCGTGACGACGACCTCCTGGTCATTCAGTTCCCGGATAACAAAGCCTGCCTCCTTTATAAGGGGAATACTCGTCTCGACAAAATCCTGCAATTCACTGATATTCATGTTCCACCCCGGAAACTGGGATAATCACCCTAATGGAGGCAGGTGTCAAGGAGCGGAGGTGCTCCCCACAGGGCCAGCGCATTAAACCAGTTCAAGCAGTGGGCTCGAAGGACTGGTCAGGAG